>CAZFTY010000287.1:0-3881 GCA_964521835.1 uncultured Microbacter sp. | reverse complement strand
GCTTGACATACTGAAATATACACTACCGGCAGCCTTGGTGGTCTTTGCCGTTTATATTGTTTTGAAACAGCTGCATAACGAAAACGAAAAACAGCGTCGCTACGAATATCTGCGAACCTCATCGCAACTGATTACGCCGGCCAGACTTCAGGCATACGAACGGCTCACGCTCTTCATCGAACGAATGATGCCCGACAATCTGGTGATGCGCCAGTCGTGTGCAACGATGACAGCCGAAGCGTTGCAAAGCCAGCTTTTAAGCACCATTCGCAGCGAATACGAACACAACGTTTCGCAACAACTGTATGTTGGTAACGATGTATGGATTCTGGTAAAGAATGCCAAAGAGAGTATGTTGCAATTGGTCAACAGTTGTGCCTTGAAATTGCCTCCCAACACGCCGGGCATTGCACTGGCACAACTGATTATTGAAACCTACAATGCTACCAGCGAAACCACGCTCGACATAGCAATCGATATGCTAAAAAAAGAGATGACCGAACGGTTAGGATAATTATAAAATCGCGAGACCATTCATCATACGACCCGGTTGAAATGAAAAAAAGATTACTTATACCCATTGTCATGGCACTCATCAGTACTACCTGCTTTGCAACGACGAATGCTGCTACCAAACAGTACATTTCCGACAGAGCCATTACTGCGACTATTGCCGAAATGACGCAAAAATACGGCAGCCATAATCAAATGGAACGAGGTGTACGTCAAGCAGCCGCATTCTGGAATGCACAGGATGGCAGCGAAGCCGACTTCACCCGCTTCTGTACCGAAAATTACGCCTCTACCGAAGCAGAAAAACAGGCATTATATACCAAACTATCCGGCGCTTTCGAGATTTTGTTCGGAGCCTACAGCACCATGGACATCCATCTGAAGATGCCGGTGCACGTTGACGGCCCGGACATCACACCTATCGACGAACTGCTGGGCGGATACGATGTATCATCCCATTTTCAGGAAGATATGTTTGCCAACAAAGTGGCTTTCATCACCATGCTGAACTTCCCGTTTTACACGCTTCAGGAGAAGAATGAAGCAGGTAAGTTGTGGAATCGCCGGCAATGGGGATATGCCCGCATGGGTGATCTGTTTGTAGAACGCGCTCCGGCTTCGTTGAAACAGGATATTTCGGCTGCCGCCATGGCTGGCGAAAATTACATTGCAGGGTACAACATCATGATGGGACAGTTGGTCAATAACAAAGGCACAAAGCTGTTTCCGGCAGATATGAAGTTGCTTAGCCACTGGAACCTGCGCGACGAACTGAAATCGGATTATGCCGACAAAAAGCAGGGACTCGAAAAACAACAGATGATCTACACGGTGATGAAGCACATTGTAGATCAAACCATACCCAAAGAGGTCATCAACAATCCTGCCTACGAATGGAATCCCATTCAGAACAAAACATGGAAAGAGGGAAAAGAGGTTTCGCTGGCACCGGAAGGTAATCGACGCTACGAAATATTGCTGAACCAGTTCAAAGCTCAAAAAGCCGTCGATGCATACACTCCACTCTACCCTACGCACATCCAGCGTTCGTTCGAGCGTGGCATGGAAATTTCATCGGACGAAGTGGAGCAACTGTTTACCGCCTACCTCTCCTCGCCACAGGTAAAAGAGGTGGCCGAGATCATCAGCAAACGGTTGGGTCGTAAATTGCAGCCCTTCGACATTTGGTACGACGGATTCAAGGCCAGAAGTATTATTCCGGAAGCCGAACTGACAGCAAAAACGCAAAAACTGTATCCGACGGCAAAAGCCTACGGCGACGATATGTTCAACATCCTGACAAAACTGGGATTCAGTCAGGCTGAAGCCAAACGGATTTCCGGAAACGTAGCCATCGACCCGGCAAGAGGCTCCGGACACGCTATGGGATCGGAATCGAAAGCGGAGAAAGTTCGCTTGCGTACCCGCGTTGGCGCCAACGGCATGGACTACAAAGGATACAACATTGCCACCCACGAATTTGGACACAATGTAGAGCAAACCATCAGTCTGCACGATGTAGACGACTACATGTTGCACGGCGTTCCCAACACGGCTCATACCGAAGCGCTGGCTTTTGTATTTCAGAAACGCGATCTCGACCTGTTGGGCTACACCGGGAAAAACAGCGATCTGGAGACGTTGCAAACGCTCGATACCTTCTGGGATGTATACGAAATAATGGGCGTGTCGCTGGTCGATTTGCACACCTGGCAATGGCTCTACGCACACCCCGACGCGACTGCTACCGAACTGAAAGAGGCGGTAGTAAATTGCGCGAAAGAGGTATGGAACCGCTTCTACGCTCCGGTTCTTGGCGACAAAGATTCGCCGGTGTTGGCCATTTATTCGCACATGATCAACGATCCGTTGTATCTGTCCAACTATCCGTTCGGGTTCCTTATTCAGTTCCAGTTGGAGCAACATTTTACCAAAGAGACTCTGGCACCGGAGATAGAACGCATCTATTCGCAGGGCCGGTTAACGCCCCAGATATGGATGATGGGAGCCATAGGTAAAGAAATCTCTACGCAACCGTTATTGGATGCCACTGAAAATGCTATTAAAACAATCACAAAGAAATAAAGTTTATCATTATGAATTTCATCGATCTTGCCAATAAGCGCCGTTCGGTACGCAATTACAAAGCACAACCGATCGAAAAAGAAAAATTAGAATATCTGCTCGAAGCAGCTCGTATAGCACCCTCTGCTGTCAATTTCCAACCCTGGAAAATGATCGTCATCACCGACAAAGCGTTGCTCAATCAATTGCAGGACTGTTATCCCCGCGAATGGTTCAGCACGGCGCCTGCCTGCATCGTGGTATGCGGCGACCACAAACGGTCGTGGAAACGTTCTTCGGACGAGAAAGATTATTGCGATGTGGATGTTGCCATTGCTACCACACACCTCACACTGGCGGCCACAGAACAGGGATTGGGTACCTGCTGGATTTGCAACTTCGATGTGCGCAAATGTGTAGCAGCGCTCTCCCTCTCAAAAGAATGGGAACCCATTGCCCTTATTCCGGTTGGCTATCCTGTCGAACAAAAAGAGGAAGCGGAAGAGGAAAAAACACGGAAGCCACTATCGGATCTGGTGGAATACAGATAAGCGAATGAACAAATTTTTCTCCCTGACGCTGCTTGCGATTGCGGCTATGATTTATATAGCCTGCACCAACGATAAAGGTTGTCATGAGAATCGTTATGTGTCAATGACTTCCAACTTTTACACCGTAAAAAAGACCTCCGCGAACAAGGACACCGTACAAGCAGTTACGATAGATAGTGTTTGGGTGAAAGGTTTAGGAAACGATTCGGTGCTGTACAACAATACCAAAGCGGTAACGTCTATCAGTTTGCCTTTGCACAAACTACAGGATACAAGCCGTTTCGTAATCCGGTTCAACCGCGTTTACGACACATTGACCATTGTGCACACCAACATCCAGAAGTATCTTTCGCTGGAGTGCGGCTGTTTAATCACGCATAAATTAGACTCCATAAAGAGTAGCACAACCAAGCACATAGTAAAACGAATAAAAGTCAAATACGACAATGTCAGCACTACACAACGGGAAAATCTTCAGATATATTTTTAGTTTGCTGGCACTGGCTGTTTTCATTCAAGGCGTTTCCGGACAACAAAACAGAGACCGGAAAACACCCGTACAGCAAACGCACAAAAAAACGGTGAAGAAAAAGAAGAGCGAACCGCAACCGTTTCTTCGGGCTGTGACGGTTCAGGCCGACGTTGCCGGGCCGTTTGTAAGCAAACTGCAAGGTTCAGGAATTTCCTATTTCGAAGCCTCTTTGGATGTGAACCTTCGTAACAAATGGTTCCCTGTTTGGGAAATCGGCCATG
>CAZFTY010000286.1:0-3907 GCA_964521835.1 uncultured Microbacter sp. | reverse complement strand
CCGACCAAGGAAGAAGCGGCCCGTAACGGTAAACGCAACCGCACCAGCGAAGTGCTGTTTATAGATGCCAGCGAAAAAGGCTATATGAAAGTGCGCGTATTGCGCGACTTTACCGAACACGATATCAATGATATTGCCGACACCTTCCACAAATGGCAGGGAATCTCTCCTCAGGGGAGACGAAAGAGGGGTATGTCGGTATTCCCGGCTTTTGCAAAGCTACCGATTTGGAGGATATCGCCAGCAAAGACTTTGTGCTGACCCCCGGACGCTATGTAGGTACTGCCGAACAGGAAGAAGATGACGAACCTTTTGCCGATAAAATGAACCGACTGACAGCCGAACTAAAAGGCTATCTGGAAGAAAGCGCCAAACTGGAAAAAGAAATCAAAAAACAGTTGGGAGGGTTGGGATATGAAGTTTGAGAACAAAGTTACATCTCTATTTGATGCCTGTTTAGATGTCTCTTATGGATATACAGAAAGTGCAACAAATGATAAGGTCGGACCTCATTTTCTTAGAATAACGGATATTCAAAATGGGATTGTTGATTGGAGAACAGTTCCATACTGTACTATCGATCAACAAAAAATAGATAAATATTTACTCGCAGAAGGTGATATTGTGATTGCCAGAACAGGAAATAGTACTGGTGAAAATTATGCATATAGAGGGAATGAAAAAGCTGTTTTTGCTTCGTATCTTATAAGATACAGAATTGACACAAATAGATTTAATCCATTCTATATATGGTATAATCTTCGATCTAAAAAATGGTTTGATTTTGTAGAAGCAGTTAAGGGGGGATCAGCCCAGGCAGGCGCAAGTGCGAAACTACTCGGAGGTTATGAAATTGCAGAGATTGATATTGAGTCACAGAATAAAATTGTTAATATACTTCAAAATATAGATGATAAAATCGAGAAGAACAACCAAATCAACCAAACCCTCGAAGCCATAGCCCAAACGCTTTTTAAATCATGGTTTGTGGATTTCGACCCGGTAAAGGCAAAAATAGCAGCCAAAGAACAAGGACAAGACCCGCAACAGGCCGCCATGATGGCTATCAGTGGAAAAACCGCCGAACAAATAGCCCAACTCCCCGAGGATAAACGCACCGAACTCGCCGCCACCGCCGATTTATTTCCGGATGAAATGGTGGAATGTGAATTGGGGATGATTCCGAAGGGGTGGAAAGTAGGTAAAATAGGAGAAATATACCAAACAACATCAGGAGGAACCCCAAGTAGAGACAAAAAACATTTCTTTGAAAATGGGACTATAGATTGGGTCAAGTCAAAGGAGTTGACAAATTCATTTGTCCATAAAACAGAGGAGCAAATTACTGAAGAAGCCATATTAAATTCATCAGCAAAGCTTTTACCCCCAAATACAATATTATTAGCGATGTATGGTGCTACAGTAGGTCAATTTGCAATATTAGGTATGCCAGCTGCTTGTAATCAGGCAATTTGTGCGATTTTGCCTAATAAAACATACCCATATACATTTATTTATTCATGGCTTAAGGAGAATAAGGAAAATGTAATGGGCAGAGCCTCAGGTTCAGCACAGCAAAATATTAGTCAGATAATCATTAAAGGTATTGATATAATTGTGCCACATGTCGCGCTCATAGGTGTTTTTCACACAAAAGTTGGTAAATCATTTGACTTGCTATTGTCCAATATAAAGGAGAATCAAACTCTTTCAAATCTGAGAGATGAACTTTTACCTCAATTGTTAGCTGGTAATATAATTCTGGAAGATGGAGGTGTAATATGAAATTTCTGGAAGATATTTATGACAAAGAATTAAACTCTCCTGATTCTGAATTGACAATTATTGATACGGAAGAAGATGGAAGTTATGTATTTCGTATTGATGGTAATAATTTTTATCCTAACGAGATATTATCCAATGATGAAGATTTATATAATCAAGCATTTTTAGATTGGAAAAGAAGGAAACAAGATGAATATTTTGATAGAGCTGAAAAAATTCTTGAACTTTACGATAATAGAGATAGATTTAATGCATTAAAAGATATCTATAGAAGAAATTCCGTAATCCCATTTATAGGCGCTGGTATGTCTTATGATTCAGGATATCTATGTTGGTCTGATTTTCTGTATTATATGCAAGAAAATACAGATGTTCCTCGTGGGGTTATTGAAGAGCATTTGAATAAGGGTCAATTCGAAGAAGCAGCTCAAATTTTATATGAAAATATGGGTGCTCCAGCTTTCAATGAATTATTAGGAAATACATATGGAGCTGATCGGGAAATTGTTGGGGCTATAAATTTCATGCCATACATTTTTAGAACAGCGGTTATTACAACAAACTATGATCCAATCCTAAAGAAAATATATGATAATGCTAATAATTCATTTGAAGAATATGTAAATGGGAATGATGCTGAAAGTTTTGCTGCTAGTTTAGGTTCAGGTAGGAAAACTTTACTAAAACTGCATGGTGACTATTCATTGGGGAGAAACAGGGTGTTGACATATGATGAATATCAAAATGCTTATTCAGATGAAGCAGTAATAAACTCACTGATAGAAACAGCATTTTTTAATAAAACCCTTTTGTTTTTAGGGTGTAGTTTAAATACAGATCGTACACTCAAGAAAATGGAAGAATATGTGTTAGCTAAAGGACATCAAAGATGTGTAAAACATTATTGTTTTCTTGAAATACCCAAAGATGGCAATAGAATTGCAATTCGAACCAGACTTTCTAAATGCAATATTTTCCCAATATGGTATCCATACGGAAAACATCGTGAGTCCATTGAAGCATTATTGGTCTATTTAAAAGGTGAGTTATGATTACTGAAAATGAACTTAAAGGATTGGCTTTATCCTGAATTCAGGACACCTTCTATTATTGCATCAATAGATAAAAGAAATTAGATAATGTCTTACGAACCGAATATACATCACCGTCGTAGCATTCGTCTGAAAGGTTACGATTATTCGCAGCAGGGATTGTATTTTATCACCCTGTGCGTACAAAACCGTGTGTGTTTGTTTGGCGAAATCGTAAACGGGGAAATGACAGAAAATGCCGCCGGAAAAACGGCGCGCCAATGTTGGAATGACATCCCCAACCATTACCCGCAGGTGATATTGCACGAATTTGTGGTAATGCCCAATCATATTCACGGCATTATCCAAATTACCGATACCCCGGTCGTTCCGCACGTAGGGGCGAAAAATATTTCGCCCGTGAACGGTAATGGGGCGAAAAATATTTCGCCCCTACCACCGCCACCGTTGCCGTCATCACCGCCATGTGGGACATCGCAAACGGTGGGTGCCATGGTGCGTGGATTCAAAATCGGGGTTACCAAATGGATGCGACAACATACCGATGTTGTGGAGGTATGGCAACGCAATTATTGGGAACACATTATCCGCACCCGTAATGAATATGAACGCATCGCAACATACATTGAGAATAATCCAACAAATTGGAATAACGATACATTGAGGCAATGATAAACGAACAACAATTAGAAAGTTTGGCTTTATCCTGGTTTCAGGATACCGGATATCAGTACCTGAACGGAGCGGATATCGCCCCGGAAAGCAATAATCCGTATCGTACGGATTATCGGGAAGTACTGTTGAAACAGGAATGTCTGGAAGCCTGGCATACGCTCAATCCGGATATTCCGGCAGACAAACTGGAAGAAGCCTTCCGGGTGCTTCAACATGCACAGGGAGCCAATGCCGTGTTTCGGAACAAAGCGGTGCACCAATTGTTGATCGATGGTATTCGGGTGGAAGTAGATAAACATGGGCAGAAAGAACAGGAGTTGGTCATTCCTATTGATTTCAAAGAGACGCGCAACAACCGTTTTCTGGTGGTCAATCAGTTTAGTATCGCCGGGCAC
>CAZFTY010000285.1:0-3921 GCA_964521835.1 uncultured Microbacter sp. | reverse complement strand
ACCGGATGTAAGCGCTATAACGACGATGAATTAGTCAGGATAAATCAATAGTAAAATAACAGAACAATGAAAATTGCAGTTCCAACCAAGGAAAACAATCAAATCGACGATCATTTCGGTCATTGTGCGTTTTATACCATCTTCAGTATTTCGGAAAAGAATGAGGTGATGGCCGAAACAATTCTCGAATCGCCGCAAGGATGCGGGTGTAAATCGGAGATCGCAGCCAATCTGGCAAAAATGGATGTCCGCGTGATGCTGGCCGGAGGCATCGGCGACGGAGCGATCAACAAGCTGGCGCAGCAAAACATCCGGGTAATCCGCAATTGCAAAGGCGAAGTGCACTCGTTAGTGGAAGCATATCTTGCCGGAAAACTGCAAGACGGAGGAGCAAGTTGCGCCTCGCACGCACACCACGAAGAGGGACATGTTTGCAACCACTCAAACGAATAAAGCAGATGATAGAATACGATTATCAGTTTCGGGTAGCCTATCCCGACACCGACCGCATGGGTACCATGCACCATGCCAATTATGCAAAATATTACGAAAAAGCACGCTGGGAACTGTTTCGCAGCATCGGAGTTCCATACAAATCAATTGAAGATGCCGGAGTCATGTGCCCGGTTATCAGCATGAAGTTCAAATTCGTCAAAATAACGCGCTACGACGAATTGCTGACGGTCAAAACCACCCTGAAAGCCATGAAGGGCGTTCGCATCTGGTTTACCTACAAGCTGTACAATGAGCAGAACGAACTGATTAACGAGGCGGAGACGGAGCTGGCCTTTGTGGGGCTTAACAATTGGAAACCGTGTGCTCCACCTGATTTCCTGCTCAAAGCTATCGAAGCCCGGCAAAAACAGGTTTTCAGCCCCGTCTGCTGATTTCTACCAAAAGGTCTCTGTTCAAAATGGAGACCTTTTTCTCTTCCAGCCGGATGATTCCCTCCTTCTCGAATGTTTTGAGCAATTTCACGGCACTCTCGGTCGAGATGCCGGCAAACTCGGCAATCTCTTTCCGGCTGAGCAGCGAAATCACATCTTCTCCCTCGAAACGGCCGGAGCTGAGGTAAAGCAACGTATCGGCCAAATGGCCGTTCATTTGCTTGAACATCATTCCCCGGAGGGTGGTAAACATCGAGGAAGTTTGCTTGCAATAGTGCTCAACGATATGATACGCAAACATTCCGTTGTTCTGAATTATTTTGATAATAGCCGCTTTCTCTACCAGAAAAACCCGGGTATCGGTGAGCGCGGTTGCCGAGTAACTGTAGATACTTTCGCCGAAAATAGCCAACAACCCCACAAACTCGCCTTTACGCACCGCCTGCAAATTAAAGTTTCGGGATCCGCCATCTTCCACATACACTTTTACCAAACCTTCAATTACAAAAAGAACGTACGAAGCAAATGTCCCCTGCTTCGTAAGATTCTCTCCTTTACGAAAAAAAACCTGAGTACGGCTACCGCGCATTAAAGCAACTTCCTCTTCTGTCAAGAGCTGGAAACAGGGTGCGTCTATCTCACACACAAAGTCACGATCGGTATCGACGATTGTTTTCATAAACGGAGAAAAATAGAATTTGATCTGTAAAGATAACTATAAATGAGATAATCACAATTTTAGTTGATATAGATCAATAAAAAAGTTGAACTATTTCAATCAGGAATCCGTTTCATCCGGCAGGGAAAAGCTTGACAGAGCCACCCCGCAAAAGGTATCTTTACATCATAAAAATGACACGAATTATGACACATACAGTAAATACATCATGGAAAGGCAACATGCAATTCAATGCACAGGTTAGTGGCCACAACGTAGCGATGGACGCCTCTCCCGAATTCGGAGGTGAAGATGCCGGGTCGCGACCGAAGGAACTATTACTGGCCGCAATTGCCGGATGTAGCGGAATGGATGTAGTGGAACTGTTGCGAAAAATGAGGGTAGAGATACAAAATTTCGATATGGAGGTGAGCGCCGACGTTTCCGAGACACATCCCAAAGTATACACCCGATTGCACATCATTTACACGTTGAAAGGAAAAGACATCGATCCGGCAAAAGTTGAGAAAGCCGTTGGTATGTCACAGGAAAAATATTGCGGAGTATCGGCCATGCTCCGGGAAGCGATGGAAATTACATACGAAATAAAGATTGTGGATAATTGAGAAAAATAAAGAGTTTGCTAACAGGTAAGTACCATGAGCAATATAGTGTACTATTTTGATTGAAGACCTCTCCCCCCGCCCTCTCCCAAGGAGAGGGAGCTGCGGTAGAACAAACAGAAGTGATCAAAAATAAAAATAGGGCATTATTTACTTTCCATTACTTATTATTCAAATGGCATCACAAACCCAAATCTAAAGAGAAAAATGTTGTACACGAATCTAAATCATATCGAGACTGCCGCCGACTACCGACAAATCATCAGCGAACAACCAAACGTGATGATTTGTTACGGTCGGATGGGATTAAAAAGTATCTCTGTTTACGACATTATGGAAAAGGTTCAAAAAAGATACAAACATGTGAAGTTTTACGACATGGAGTTTGACAATCCTGAATCGAAAGTGATGCCTGAAACGCAGGATTGTAAAGAACCGGACGAATTGCCTTATGTTATTTACTACAAAAACGGAGAAACCGTACACATCACGTCGGGAATGCAAACACGACAGCAGATAGTGACAATATTGGATCATCTCTTTGGGAAAAGGTAAAATCCGGCAATTCAGCTTATTTGTAAGAGGGAAACAGCTACCAATCAGTGTTTTCCTCTTTCTTTTTGCTTTGTCTAACTTAGAATACTCCCACTTTCAAAAGAAATGAGTACTTTTATCCGGCTTGTTCAACCAACCGACAAGGATAGAATGTATGGATACACTGAATGAAATAGTTGAATTTAAGACTTCGCTGGCCATCCGCAAAAAGCTCGTATCGTACAGCATTGTGAAGATTTTTCAGGCTGGAGAGGTGATTCAACGGGAGAATGCCTATATCAAAGCAATTCCCATCGTCTCCTACGGGCGCATCAAGGTGGTACGAACCGACGATGAGGGTCGCGAGATTTTCCTCTACTACATCAAAGCCGGCGAAAGCTGCATCATGTCGTTTCTGGGGGGCATGTACAACGAAACGGCCAAGGTGAAAGCCATTGCCGAAGAGGAGACCGAGATCTATTTCATTCCGGTCAACCATATCGTTCCGCTTATCAAAGAGTTTCCCGAGTGGCTCGAATATATTTTCCGCCTTTATCACAAACGGTTTGAAGAACTGTTGGAGGTGGTGAATGCGCTGGCTTTCAAAAAAGTGGATGACCGCCTGCTCTCGTTGCTGAAGATCAAATGCGAAACGGAGGGCAAATCTACCATCTCGGTTACACATGCCCAACTTGCCTCCGAGCTCGGTACTGCCCGGGTGGTGGTTTCGCGGTTGCTGAAGCAGATGGAAGATGCCGGACTGGTGACGCTGGGCCGCAACAAAATAACGCTTCTCGAAGAGAAATAAGCAGAATTTTCATCATTTCACTCCTTATGTAACAAAAGTAGCTGACCAGCAATTTTAGCGGGTTTAATTTTGCACAATCAAATTAAATCGGTTAAAATATGGTTCGTACACGTCCAAACTCTTTCCTACTTCTTGCTTTCGGGTTGTTGCTTCTGCTGACGGTTTCGCCATTGGTAACGGCACAATCCTCCTCAACACGAAAAATTCAACTCAACGATGCGGTCATTGCCGCATTAGCCAAAAACACAACGCTTAAAATCTCCGGAGCAGAGTCGCAGGTAGCGGCCTCCAATTTCCGGCAGACCAATGCCGTTTTCCTGCCGTCGGTAGAGCTGGGCTATACAGCCATGACTACCAATAATCCGCTGAATGTTTTCGGATTCAAGTTGCAACAACAACGGGTAGCTGCCA
>CAZFTY010000284.1:0-3932 GCA_964521835.1 uncultured Microbacter sp. | reverse complement strand
CTTCGACTATGTGTATGCCAATGAGCTGGAAATCGTGGATGGCAAACTGACCGGCAACTATGTGGGCGATATTGTGGATGGAAAGCGCAAGGCGGAGCTCCTGCGACTTATTGCTCAGGTGGAAAAGGTAGATATTGCACAAACCATTGCCGTGGGTGATGGTGCCAATGACCTTCCGATGCTCGGTGTCGCAGGATTGGGGATCGCATTTCATGCCAAGCCGAAGGTGAAGGAGAATGCCCGGCAGTCGCTCTCTACCATCGGTCTGGATGGCATTCTCTATTTCCTTGGCTTTAAGGATTCGTATCTGAATGAATAATGTTATTATCCGGCAAATAGAACCGGAGGACAATTTGCTTCTGGCAGCGTTGATTCGCAAGGTGTTTCGCGAATATGGCATCGACCGTCCCGGAACGGTTTATACCGATCCGACCACCGATGCGCTTTATCAGTTGTTCGAGACTCCCGGTTCGGTTTGCTGGGTGGCAGTTGACGATGGTATACCGGTTGGTAGTTGTGGGTTATATCCTACCGACGGTTTACCTCTCGGATGTGCCGAGTTGGTTAAGTTTTATCTCTCTTCCGATTACCGGGGAAAAGGAGTTGGCAAACGACTGTTGCAACAATGCTTTGAATCAGCAGTCGAACTGGGATACAGCCAACTCTATCTCGAAAGTTTTCCCGAGCTGGCAAAGGCGGTTGGAATGTACGAGAAGGCAGGATTTAGTTCAATTCCGCATCCGCTGGGTAATTCGGGGCATACAGCTTGTACGCTCTGGATGGTGAAAGAGCTGAATTGAAAATGAACAAATAGCAACGGGAAGTTACTGTTACTGGTAACTTCCCGTTTCTATTTATTGTTAATCGTCATCCGATCAGATCAATGTAGTAACCGATCGTAAATGGCCCGCACCTTTTTACCGGCATCTTCCCAGGTAATGCGGTTTACTTCGGCGCGCCCCTCTTCACGCAGGCTTTGGTACATAGCCGGGTATTTTACAATAGAGTAGACAGCGTCGGCCATAGCATCGATATCCCAGTAGTCGGTTTTGATGGCATGGGTCAGAATTTCGGCGCATCCCGATTGTTTGGAAATAATGGTAGGCGTGCCCACCTGCATAGCCTCCAGTGGAGAAATGCCGAACGGTTCCGATACCGATGGCATCATGTAAACGTCGCTTTGCGCCAGCATGTTGTGCACCTCCGATCCTTTTAGAAAACCGGTAAAATGAAACTTGTCGGCAATGCCCCGTTGTGCTACTAAGTGAATCATCTGGTTCATCATATCGCCGCTTCCGGCCATCACAAAACGTACGTGGCGCGTTTTTTCAAGCACACGCGCTGCTGCTTCCACAAAATATTCGGGCCCTTTTTGCATCGTGATCCGGCCGAGAAAAGTCACTATTTTATCTTTTCGTGGTTCTTTGACGAACGTATCCACATTTGCAAGCGGTTCTACCGCATTGTGCACGGTAGAGACTTTGTTCGGATCGATATGGTATTTTTCGATTACGATTTCGCGGGTCAGGTCACTGACCGTAATAATATGGTCGGCCGTATCCATTCCCCGTTTTTCAATTCCATACACCGTCGGATTCACATTGCCACGGCTACGGTCGAAGTCGGTGGCATGTACATGAATCACTAACGGTTTGCCTGTGATCTGTTTCGCAAATATTCCGGCCGGATAGGTAAGCCAGTCGTGCGAATGGATAATATCGAACGGATAGGCATGGGCAATGACACTGGCGGCGGCTTCGTAATTGGAAATTTCTTCCAGCAGATTGTCGGGATAACGTCCCGAGAAGCCGATACAGCCCAGTTCGTTAGTGCCGATGCGGCTGTAATCGTACCGGATGTGATTTCGCAGATGAAAATATTCGTCGGGATGCATGATGGTACCGATTCGTTCGTTCACGAAATTCCAGTCTACGTCACGCCAAACGACGGGTACGTTGCACGTGCCTATAATTTTAAGAAAACTCTGATCTTCATCTCCGTGCGGACGGGGAATGACGAAAGTGATCTCCATGTCGGGTTGTAGAGCCATTCCACGGGTCAATCCATAGCTTGCCGTGCCTAAACCACCCAGAATATGAGGGGGAAATTCCCATCCAAACATTAATGCTTTCATATCGTATATTGTTGGAAGAGTTGCTTTTTAGAGTTGTTTTGTTTGTTCGGTGGATTGTTCTATCGTTTCGAGCAACCGGAGCGTACGCAAAATTTCAGCGACGCTCATGGCAAACGACATTGCTCCGTGTCCGGCAAAAGGAGGATTGCCATCATGCAATTCCGAAAGCGTTCCCAAACAGAGTTCGCTCATTTCACTCTCAAAACCGATGAGCATGCGTTCTATGAAAGAGGCTCCGCTACGTCTGTATATTTTGAGATAGGCATCGGCAAATGCCCCGGTTAGCCATGGCCATACCGGCCCGTTATGATAATTCCGGTTGCGCTCGAGCATACTTCCTATATAAACCGGGCTATAAAACTGGCTCTTGGGGCTGAGTGTGCGCAAACCTTTGGGAGTTAGCAACTCACGCGTGGTAATGTCGACAATCGATTTTTGTTGTGCTTTTTCCAGCGGAGAGTAGGGGAGTGACACAGCAAATATCATGTTGGGGCGAACTTCCCAGTCCTTGTAATCACCATCGATATAATCATGCAGGTAAGTGCCGTTCCAGAACAGATGGCAAAACGATTGGCGTGTCATTTCCGACTGGTAATCGAGCAGGTCGGCGGCATATTCATCCTGCCTGATCTTGGCAATTTCGGCTCCGAATTTCAGGGCATTGTACCACAACGCATTTATCTCTACAACATATCCTGTGCGGGGTGTAATCGGTCGGTTGCTTTCAATGGCATTCATCCACGAAATGGCTGTTTGAATTCCGTTGGTGTACAACAGACCGTTCTCGTGCAGAAACATGTTCGGATGACTCTGCTTCCGTATGAAAGAGATCACTTGCAGAACCGCTTCTCCGTAAAGCTGAGCAGCCTGTTCGGTGGATGTTGCCTTTGCGTATTGCTGAACGGTATGTATAAACCAGAGCAATACGTCCGGAGCCTCCAATTCGTAAATCGCTTTGTCGATCGGTTTTCCCGTTGTAAAATTGTTGACGGCAATCAGTGCCGTGGCCATTATCTTTTCAAAAGTGGCGATGTCGTCAATGGCAAGCGTGCACCCCGGAAGAGCGATGAATTCATCTCTGGCCCGGCTCTTAAACCAGGGGTATCCGGCCAAAAGATAGTAGTCGCCGTTACGTTTGAGATAAAATTGTTGAGCGGCATTTTTCAAACTGTTGAAAAAGTTGTTGCGGACGGTTCGTTTCTCAATTTCGGCTTCATACAACGTCTTAAGCTCTTTTGTATCGGCGGACGAGGTTCCTGCCGAGAAAATAATGCTCTCTCCTTTGTTTATCGATAGCTCGAAATAACCGGGCACAAGCATGTCTTCCTTGTAATTATACCCGCGTTCCTGCTCTTTCGGGTATTCAATGCCGCGATACCAGTCGGGTTGATGGATAAACCCGTTTTGTTTATCAGTTTGCATGAAGAGGGTGGGGTAGCCATTGTAGAGACACATGCCTATGCCATTCTCGGTTTCGGAGTAACCGGTATTGGCAACATTGTTAGCGATACACAAATCGTTTACGCTTCGGAAAGCTAAGAAGGGGCGCAGGCGTAATGTCGTCTGAGAGTGGGCATCCAGTAGCGTGTATTTAATCAGATAGCGATTATCGTGCGAAATAAAAATTCTTTCTTTCTCTAAAACAACGCCGCCTACGCGATATATCGTGCGGGCTGCCACATCAAAGTGAAATTCACGTATATATTTATGTCCGTTCGGACTAAAATGATTCCCTTCGTATTTATGCAATCCCAGATTGAACTCCGCTCCATGCTGGATAACCGTTTCGTCGAGAGAG
>CAZFTY010000283.1:0-3959 GCA_964521835.1 uncultured Microbacter sp. | reverse complement strand
AAAGTGTAGTTAACGACAGCGCTAATGGTAAAAGAGAGGACGGAAGAGACCAGGTAGTTAATGTGCAGGAATTGAGTAAAACAAAACAGCAGTGCAAAATCGAATACCGTACACGAACCACCTACAACAAAATATTTTGCAGCCTGTTGCGCTGTTTCATTCCTGACAATTGCGCGGGTATATCTGTTACGGAAAAGCCTCTTCAATGCAGAATAATTTTAATGATCTCCGAAAATTCCGGCACATTCGTTCAAATGCCCGAAAGATTGATTTACAGACTTAAAACAGTCAATAAGAGAACCGAGCCGAGCGCACATGGCATCGCCCGAATTGCGTTTCACATACCAGGGCAAATCAAGCCCCGATTGTTGCAGATCGACAAACTCCCACGGATGAAAATAGAGATTGAGGTATCCATCTTTTTTCAAAGCTGCCTTGGCAACCATTTTATAAAACGCCAATGGATAATTGTGTAACGCCAGCCAAAACAAAGGCAAACGGACAACCGGAGAGACCGAGGCCGGTATCTGATAAACATCACCTTCTTTATATACGCTACGCGGTTTTGTGAAGTTGTTATATTTTCCCGGGAGATAAGTAGGATGAAGCGAAGAGTTATAAGCATAACCCGCATCTGCCAAATCAGCAACACTCACAGCGCCCATATTAGGCATTCGGAATCCGGTAACCGGGCACCCGGTCAATGATTCGAGCGCCTCGCGCGATTGCCGGAGATGAACCGGCTCAAATCGGTTGTGAAAATATCCGTGCGATGCCACTTCGTGACCTTCTGACGTCATGCGGGCAATAAGCTCCGACGCATGAGAAGCAAAATTTGCAGTACAAAAAAATGTTGCGGTAATCTGATGAGCAGCTAATAGATCCAGAATCCGTTGCGTTCCGCTGACAGAAATTTCCATCTGCTGCTCAAACGACAATTGCTGCGAACAAGGGAAGGGATTATCAAACTCCTCTATATCAAAACTCAAAAAAATCATTCAGGGAAAAATATTATTAATCAAGCGAACTTTCGATATTGCTCGAACGGACAATGTAAAGAGGTCTGTTTTTCGACTGCATAAACATTTTGCCCAGATAAAGCCCGATAACACCCAATACACACAACTGAAGTCCAGAAAAGAAGACAATGGTCAGAAGCACCGAACCCCAACCGTAGGCATAATGTCCCGAATAAAAAAAGGAAAAAAGCACATACGGTAGGTAAAGCAACGCAAGAAGCGAGAGCGCGAATCCGATATAAATTGCCAGATAAAGAGGACGCACGCTAAACGAAGTCACAGCGCGAACCGCAAGTTGTAACATTTTTTGCACTGTATATGTGCTTGTCCCCGAGAAACGATCGTTGGGTTTGTAGTCTATGTGTATCTGTCTGAAACCCATCCATTTGACCATTCCACGAATAAACATATCTTTTTCGCTGAAACGCTTAAAAACATTCACCACCGATCTGTCCATCAGGCGAAAGTCAGCGGTTCCTTTTTCGATCTGCACATCCGAAAACCAGTTGAATATGGAATAAAACGCATTGGACGTTTTACGTTTCATCAGAGAAGTATTTTTCGATTCAGCACGACACGTGTATACAATATCGTAACCGCCCTCCCATTTTTCAATCAAATGAGAGAGTAATTCGGGTGGGTGCTGCATATCGCAATCCATGGAGATGACACAATCGCCGTGTGCATAATCGAGACCCGCTTTCAAAGCGCATTGGTGTCCGAAATTACGGGAGAGTTCTATGTAAAATACCTTTTGATCCTGCGATGCCAATTTCTGAAGCTTTGCCATCGTATCATCGGTACTTCCATCGTTCACAAAAATAAGTTCCAAATCGTACGCATCAAAGGGAAAGCTCTCTTCAATTTTATTTTTAATTACAGCAACATTTCCCGACTCATTGTGTGCAGGTAACACTACAGAAACTAATTTTTTCATAGATTATTGACCGTTATAATGGCACTTAGCGGCTACAGGATTTTTATCGGCAGAGATCGTAAAAAATAAGAAGATGAATAACATCTATTTTTCAAACAATCGTTCGCAAAGGTACTTATTTATCAGGAATGACGTGTATAAAAATTGAGAATTTATAAAAAAAAGCTATTCCAACCCGTGGAACAGCTTTTACAAGAAAATGATTTTTATTCGCTGCTTACTATTATTCGGCAGGAGTTTCTTCAGCGGCAGGAGCAGCAGGAGCTTCAGCAACTGCGGCCTCTTGAGCTGCTTCTGCAGCAGTAGCAGCAAGAGCAGCTGATTCTTCAGCGCGTTTTTTTGCAATTTCAGCGGCTTTAGCCTGATTTTTAGCAATTTCGGCTTCGAGAGCTTCTTTTGCTTTTGCAGCAGCGGCTGCAGCCAATTTATCTTTTACAGATTCGGTAGAGGCTACTTTAGTATTTTTCCAGGCTTCGAAACGTTTTTGAGCTTCGGCTTCATCAAAAGCACCCTTTTTAACACCGCCCTGCAAGTGTTTCATCATCAAAACACCTTCATCCGAAAGAATATTACGGACAGTATCTGTAGGTTGAGCACCGGTATTTACCCAATACAATGCACGTTCGAAGTCAACTTCTACTGTTGCAGGATTTGTGTTAGGGTTGTAAGAACCGATACGTTCTGTAAATTTACCGTTGCGTGGTGCACGACTGTCGGCAATTACAATGTGGTAATAGGCATACCCTTTACGGCCGTGTCTTTGTAATCTGATTTTTGTTGCCATGTTTGGTTGTAAAATAATTTGTAAATAAGAACCTAAAGTGCTTTTACACGAAAAGCGGTGCAAAGATAGGAATTATTTATCAGAAAACACTACGCCGTTGTATTATTTCTGTGAAAATCTTTGAGTTCCGTTTTTACAGCGACGGCAGGCTCATTCCGGTTATTTTCCGGTACAAATCGAGGGCATACACGTCGGTCATGCCCGAAATATAGTCGAGTACCGACTGAACCCGCCCGTAGGTTGTATCGCTTTTGGTTTCGTACTGCAGCGGTATGCGGCGCAACAGTTGTTTGGAATAGGATTTTTGCGGAGCCAACACGGCCTGAATCAGTTCGTCGAGCAGCGTGAGAATAATTTTGTAACCGGCCAGCTCGATATCGAGCACTTCGGTAGCACAGTAGATCTTTTTGAAAGCCACGTCGGAGCAGTGTTGATAGGCCCGGGCCGACCGTTCGGGAAGGTGCTTAATCAATGAGCCGGTGAATTTTCCCGCCAGAATTTCCTCCTCTTTGTCGACAAAAATCTGCGCGCACTCGCGCACCAGAATTCCCACCACCGACGACCGCAGGTAGGCTATCTGCTCGTTGATGTCGGTTACCACCGAGAAAATTTCCTGCGTTTTCACTCTTTTTTCGTCCGCCAAATAGCATAACAAAAGCTCTTTCGTCTCTTCCGAAGTGATGATTTTCAGTTTGTGCGCATCTTCAATATCCATCAGCTGATAGCAAATATCGTCGGCGGCTTCGAGCAGATAAACCAACGGGTAGCGGGCAAAACGGGACGGATTTTCAGGATTGGGAATAACCCCCAAATCGGCGGCAATTTTACTGTACGTCTCCTCTTCGGAATGAAAAAATCCGAATTTAGACTTCTTCGGATCGGCAAAATTGGAGAGATAGGGATATTTTACAATCGACGCCAGCGTGGAATAGGTAAGCGCAAAACCACCTGCGCGGCGACCGTTGAACTGGTGCGTCAGCAGGCGAAACGCGTTGGCATTTCCCTCGAATTTGGTAAGGTCGCTCCACCATTCGTCGCCAACCTTCTCTTTCAGTGCCAACCCTTTTCCTTCCGAAAAATAGGTTGAGATAGCATTTTCACCCGAGTGGCCGAAGGGAGGATTACCCAAATCGTGTGCCAGACAAGCCGCCGAAACGATCGATCCGATTTCGTCGATAAAAGGCACAGAATCCTTATATTTCGCTTTCAGCTTACGGCT
>CAZFTY010000282.1:0-3966 GCA_964521835.1 uncultured Microbacter sp. | reverse complement strand
CAATGACAGCCTGAACGAATCTGCTATGCCTGTATTCTTGGATTAAAAAGCACCAGTTTTTAGTCCGTCAGGACTTGCAGAACAAACAACGTTCAGCGTAGCTCATAGAAATAAGCTCCACCCAAAACCAATCTACCCTGGGGGGGCATGTTATCGCATCGCCCTACCGTATGGCATGAGTACAAGTTACAAACTCGCACCAGCCAGAGTAGAAGAATATTGGTTATTGCCGTCTGCTTTAGCTGACGGAAAAATAAACAGCCTACCCCCGCGGGCTTTAGCCCAACTCCCATTCGGCTAAAGCCGGTTCTGGTTTATTGCATTCTTTTCCGTCGGTTGAAACCGACGGCAATGACAGCCTGAACGAATCTGCTATGCCTGTATTCTTGGATTAAAAAGCACCAATCTTTCATCTAAGCCTTGCCAACAGAAAATTTCATACCGACCATCACGTTTGTCGATGGCATGGGATATCCCTTGTTGATCTGGTACTTTTGGTTCAACAGGTTGTTGATCGTCAGATTGATCTCCCAAAACGGACGGGGTTTGTAGGTAGTCCGAAAATCGGCCAGTGTATAATTCTGTGTCATTGCCGGAGAGGTCTGAATATATAAATCTTCAATATGCTGTACACTCAGCGTGGTCGTCACGTTACGAACCGGTTCGTATTGCAATGAACCGAAAATTTGATATTCAGGGGCTGCAAGAACAGGAACATTCATGTGCAGATAACTCCCATTCGCCACCAACCGAAGCCGTTCCGATATTTTATAATCGACCATCACCTCCACGCCTCTGTTCTGAAATGAACCGGTGTTGAGATATTGCATCGCTACCTGGCGAATCAGGTTTGTTCCTTTTGCGATAAACGCTGTCAGTTCGGTCGACAACCGTCCCTGCAGCCACACTTGCTGCCAGGTGACTTCGTAATTCATCATTTTTTCGGGCTGCAAGTTCTCGTTATGGGGCGGAAACATGTAAAGCTCCTTCACGGTCGGACTGCGAAACCCTTTCGAGACAGAAGCTTTCAACACCGTAAATGGTGACGGACGAACCGAAATACCGCTTTGTGGAATCCATTCACCGCCATAGACACTATTTTCGGAATAACGAATGCCTGCATTTACCGAGAGATAGCGTCCGAAGAAGTCCTGCTGCAGACTGGTGTATCCTGCTGTCTCGTGAATGGCCTTTCGGGTGGGGAAACCCATCAAATTCTGCATAAAGGGGTTCAGACTGTTATTTTCGGCAAAGCCTCCGTAATTTTCATAATCGACACCGGCAATAATATTACCCCGGAACAGATCGAACGACTGGTAGAGATTGAGCCCCGAGCAGTGATCGCGGGAGTGATAACCGTCGTAAATACGATGATTCCCGAAATTCCAGAACAGTACCAGACTTCCCGAACTATGTTGAAACCGGTTTTCGAGGCTCAACGAGGTGACACCTCGGGTGACATCCGCCCATTTTACCGGATTGAGGGGAGCACCCACCGTGTCAGGGTCGTATGCTTTGTATTTGGTCAGATTGAAGTCCCCGCTCAGGTTGAAATGGTCGGAAAGGGCATATCCGATTTTCGCGTAACCGCTGTTGTTGTGATACTGTGAATTGGTACGGGCTCCGTCGGTTTGTTCGTGCTCGAGCGAAATCATGCTGCTCCATTTGCCCGATTTCATCATTGAGTTAGCCGCATAGCGTTGCGTGTTGAACGAGCCGTACGACATGTCGAAAGAGCCGAAGTACCCCTCTTGTTGCCGTTTCTTGGTAATCAGATTGACAACGCCGCCCATGGCATTGGAGCCATACAAAACGGAGGCCGGGCCACGAATAACCTCTACCCGCTCGATATTGTCGGCTAAATAGCTATCGGCCAAATGGTGCCCCATCAATCCCATAAATTGTGGATGGCCGTCGATCAGAAACAGCACCTGCGTGTTTGTCAGCGGATCGCCATCTTTGCCGGCAGTGCTGCCGACACCACGAATGGTAATTGCACCGCCGGAACCGGCGCCCACTCCGTAACCAACAATGCCCCTTTCGGTGACAAACAGTCCGGGCACATATTGCGAGAGTATCGGCATTATATTCGAATAACTGCTATTGCTGATATTTTGTTGATTGACAACTGAGAGTGTGAATGGAATATTCCGGGCAGAGCGGATCACCTTGCTTCCGGTTACTACAACCTCATCTAAGGCTACCGAATCTTTGACCGCACCATTTGCAGCCCATACGAATACGCTTGCGAAGAGCAGACAAGCAAAAATAAGCGTTGTTTTTTTCAAACTGTGATGTATTAAGGAAGGGTGATAGGATTAGAATTTTAACACTAAATAAGAGACCGTAATATGCCGACGGAGTTTAAAGTGAAACTCAAAACAGGTACGGTGTTTTTTTTACACGTTCGCAAAGATACAACAAATTGAAACGACCGACAGCCGATAGAGAAGGCTAATAGGAGAGAAGATGCGAAATATTTGCATCTGCATCCGAAATGGGCTACTTTTGCAATTTGCAAACAGATTGCATCCGATAACCGCAGAACAAACATTACCTCTATGATTCATTTTTATTCAGAAAATATTCCCCAACCGAAGTTACAGAAGCGATTACTATCGGCGTGGATAAAAGATACAGCCACCCTCTACGGCAAAAAAACCGGTGAGATTTCGTATGTTTTTTGTGATAACGCGAAAATTCTGGAGGTAAACCGGCAATACCTTCAGCACGATTATTATACCGATATCATCACATTCGATGACAACGAGGGCAATAAACTCAACGGTGATATATTCATCAGTCTGGAAACGGTTGCCGATAATGCGAAAGAGTTTAAAACCACCTTCGAAAACGAATTACACCGTGTAATGATTCATGGCATCCTTCATCTTTGCGGGCAAAACGATCATTCGAAAGAAGACCGGGCCGAAATGATCCGAAAAGAGGATGAAGCTCTCAGCCGGCTTATTTTGAGTAACCATCCGTAACCGGCATTATTCACAATAGCGCAACAACAAAGCATTAGCAATAGTCAAGAAAGTATCACCATTCATTTTTTTATTCGTTACCTTTGAACAATAGAAATGGAAAATAAAAGGTGCTGTTTTTTTGTAATATCCGGCAATTGAATTCGGGGAAAAGAGTGATAAATAAGAAATTTATACACATTGTTGTGTCATAAAGTCTTGTTCTGTTTTCCAATACGGCAGAAAAATGCCGGTACTTTGTTGCGCCAGAAGAAAACTCATGCTTGCCATACTGGTACTTTAATGCATGTTTTGCCGGCAAGAGTGCCACTCTCCCGAATCTGCAAAATCGCTTATTTCATTAAAAACGACTTACTCCATCTGTTTCGGCTACAGTGGAGTAATAGCTGTGTCTGCAACCGGCAATAAAAACTGATGCAACCGGCATAAATCACCTTTCCGTTTCATAACTATGTGTAGGGTCTATCTGTCTTTCAGACTGTTGAATGTGACGGGTCGCAAGACTGTATGAAATCAGAAAAAATATTCTGCAAAATTTAAATTGACAATAGCTTAAAAGGAATTATCTTGGACGGGTTATGCGTATCTTTGGAGATAAAAGCGGTTGGGATGATAGCTTTTGCCAGTCATACACCGTTTTGTCCAAATCGGTTTAACTCTTTAATAATCTGTTCGTAGTATGAAAATGATGATGCAATTGATTAGTTCGGCGCTGATTGTAATGCTGGTGTCATGCAATGTGGCAAAGAATCCCCGTTTGACAGATAATTTCAACGACGGTTGGAAATTCCATTTGGGAGACACGGTAGCTCCTCAGGCTTCCGGGTTTAACGATAAATCGTGGCGTATGCTCAACCTTCCGCACGACTGGAGTATAGAGGGCTCTTTCGATGCGAAAAGTAAGACTGAAAGCGGTGGTGGTTATCTTAACGGAGGTGTCGGTTGGTATCGCAAGACATTTATTCTGGACAAAAAT
>CAZFTY010000281.1:0-3988 GCA_964521835.1 uncultured Microbacter sp. | reverse complement strand
CAAAAAGCAGCCCCGGAAAAACCAAAAGATGTTTTTTCGGAACCACGTGTTTATAACGAGTTTATCGCAACCGAGACGGCGACCGAAGGAACCTGGCTGACTATGTTATCGTTAAAATATTATGGTCACAAGCTCTTTTGGGTCTATATTTACGAAGCCAACAAAAATAAGCTGCACGATCCGGGCGTTTTACCTCCGGGCACTAAAATACGGATTCCCAAACTGGATCCCCGCCTGATAGATAAACACGACGGGCGCTGTTTCCGGCTGGCCAGCAAGTTGCAAACATTGTACACTACCAACCAGTAATTGCTCATGGAACCTAAAACATCATTGATAATCTCGACCTACAACAACACGGAAGCATTGGCGTTGCTGCTCAAAAGCGTACGCCTGCAATCCGTTTTGCCGGAAGAGGTCATCGTGGCCGATGATGGTTCCGGCGATACGACAAAAGAACTAATTAAAAAGGAGAAAGAGTCCTTCCCGGTGCCCCTGATTCATGTTTGGCAACCCGACGAAGGATTCCGGTTGGCGCATATCCGCAACAAAGCAATTGCTCAGGCCCGGTACGATTACCTGATCTCTATCGACGGAGATATTATTCTGCATCACCACTTTATCCGCGACCACAAAGCGTTTGCCGAAACAGGATGTTTCATTCAGGGTGGTCGGGTTATTTTGTTTGAAACTGCGTCGAAAAAAATACTGAAGAGTGGCGAAACGCATATTTCATTCTTCAATCCGGCTATTTACAATCGTCACAATACTATTTCAGCTCCACTTCTGGCCCGAATATTCACCAGAACTCATACTCAGAGCGTCAGGCGCATACGAGGTTGCAACGCTTCGTTCTGGAAAAAGGATCTGATTAAAATCAATGGTTATAATGAGCGCTTTGTCGGTTGGGGAAGCGAAGATAAAGAATTAGCCGTACGACTTTACAATGCAGGAATAAAACTCAAGGTAATCAAGTTCGGCGCTGTTTGCTAACACCTGCATCATAAATTAAAAATAAGCAACAGGCGACTCGAACGTAACAATCAATTATTAAGGGAAGCACAGCGGCTTAAAACCGTAGAATGTGATGAGGGCATCAGCAAATACCTTCCATAGCCTTCCCGGTCTGTTTTTTGTCAACTAATAGAAAAAATCTCATGTCAAAAAATATATATCCAATACTTGATACAATAAATACTTCCGATGACCTAAAAAAAATACCGTTCAATGAGCTTCCGAAAGTTTGCGATGAACTCAGAAGCTTCATTATCGATGAATTATCGGAACATCCGGGTCATCTTGCCGCCAGTCTGGGAGTAGTAGAAATCACAGTTGCATTACACTACGTAATGAAAACACCTTACGATCGCATTATCTGGGATGTCGGTCATCAGGCCTACGGGCATAAAATTTTAACCGGCAGAAGAGATCGTTTCCACACCAACCGCCAGTACAAAGGCATCAGTGGATTTCCGAAACCGGAAGAGAGCGAATACGACTCGTTTGGTGTGGGTCACGCCTCTACCTCCATTTCGGCTGGTTTGGGCATGTCGGTAGCAGCCAATCTGAAGCACGAAAAAAATCATCACATCGTAGCCGTCATCGGTGATGGTTCTCTGACGGGAGGTCTGGCATTCGAGGGATTAAACAATGCGTCTATCAATCCGAACAATTTACTAATCATCCTGAATGACAACCAGATAGCCATAGATCCAATTCGTGGAGGAATGCACCATTATCTGGTAAACATTACCACTTCGCGCACCTACAACCAGTTGCGATTCAAATTGTCACAATTATTGGCCGATCTGAACATTCTTACCTCGGGAAAGAAACGCAAAATCACCCAGATAAGCAACCAGATAAAGGCTTCATTTGCCCGTCAGAGCAACATCTTCGAAGGAATGAACATCCGTTACTTCGGACCGGTCGATGGTCACGACTGCATCAATCTGGTACGTATACTGAACGAGATCAAAGACTATAACGGGCCTAAGGTATTGCATATCGTAACCAAAAAGGGAAAAGGCTACAAACCGGCCGAAGAATCGGCCACCGAATGGCATGCGCCCGGTAAGTTCAATAAAGAAACAGGAGAACGCATCATCAGCGATCCCTGCGGACAACCCTCGCTCTATCAGGATGTCTTTGGCAAAACGCTGGTTGAACTGGCCGAAGCAAATGAAAAAATCATTGGTGTTACCCCTGCGATGGTAAGCGGTTGCTCCCTCAATTTCCTGATGGAGAAGATGCCTCATCGTGCTTTCGATGTGGGTATTGCAGAAGGGCACGCCGTCACTTTCTCGGCCGGCATGGCTGCCGAGGGGATGATTCCGTTTTGCAACATCTACTCCTCGTTCATGCAGCGTGCTTTCGACAACGTAATTCACGATGTTGCCCTGCAAAAACTACCCGTGATATTCTGCCTCGACCGGGCCGGTTTGGTTGGCCCTGACGGAGCAACCCATCATGGCATGTTCGACCTTGCCTATTTTCGCTGTATTCCCCACCTCACCATTTCGGCTCCCCTCAACGAACTGGAGCTGCGCAACCTGATGTACACGGCTCAATTGCCCGGCAAAGGGGCGTTTGTCATCCGTTATCCGAAAGGGAATGGCGTATTCTGCCATTGCGAATGGGAACAACCGTTCAGCGAAATAGCCGTTGGCAAAGGCCGTTGTTTGAAGAATGGAAACGATTTGGCAATACTCTCACTCGGCACAATCGGCAATAGCGCGTCAAAAGCAATCACGGCCGTTGAAAATGCCCGGGGAGTATCGATAGCGCATTACGACATGCGGTTCCTCAAACCACTCGACGAAGAGTTATTGCACGCTGTCGCACAGAAATTCAATAAAATAATAACCATCGAAGACGGCGTTATCAGCGGTGGATTTGGCAGTGCCGTACTCGAATTTTTTGCCGACAACGGATACACACCTTCTGTGAAACGACTCGGCTTGCCCGACCGGTTTATCGAACAGGGCACTCAGGCCGAGCTCTATCACGAAGTAGAATTGGATGCCGAAGGAATTGCCCGTTCAATTAACGACTTCCTGTCTGCTTAAATAATCAGTATGAAAACATGATCGGCACAATCGTCAACACCGTAACCGTTCTGCTTGGTGGCACACTGGGAGTTATCTTCAAAAACCACATATCCAAGCGATTTACCGGCATCTTCTTTCAGGCTGTCGGTCTGTTTACGTTGGCTCTCGGCATTAAAATGGCGCTCGAAGGGCACGAAATTCTGCTGATCATTTTTTCACTTATCCTTGGTTCGTTAACCGGCGAATGGTTAAAACTGGATAAACGGATCGATCGGTTTGGAGAGGGGTGCAAAAAACGGTTCAGAGGGAATAACGAAAAGTTCAGCGAGGGACTGATTACCTCGTTCCTCCTATTCTGTTCCGGTTCAATGACAATCCTGGGTTCCATACAAGAGGGGCTGGGACAGGGACACGAACTTTTGTTTACCAAAGCGTTGATGGATGGCTTTTCGTCGTTGGTGCTGGCCACCACGTTCGGTGCGAGTGTTGCCATCACTGCCGTTCCGCTTTTCATCTTTCAGGGCGGACTTACCCTGATGGCCATATTCTTCGGAGCGAATATATCGATGACCATTGTCAACGAACTGACAGCCGTCGGTGGCATACTTTTAATAGGCGTTGCGTTATCTATTTTGGAGGTAAAAAGAATAAAAGTAACGAATATGTTGCCTGCCTTGATCTTCATTTGTCTTTTTGTGTGGTGTAAAATTCATCTTTTTTCATAAGAAATAGCAGCAAAACAGGCCTACTTTATTCAGAAACAAAAGGTTAAAACAAACATCAAAAAACAGTCATTTTTTACGGTTCTATATTCGCATATTTCAAAAATTGTCGTTTCTTTTCATCGCAATTTAGAGCAATTGCAACCTCAAAAAAACAACGAAATGCGGCGGTAGATCAGCTGGTTAGATTACCTGCCTGTCACGCAGGGGGTCGCG
>CAZFTY010000280.1:0-3990 GCA_964521835.1 uncultured Microbacter sp. | reverse complement strand
GTAGAACCGTTTGTAGATTGGTTCATCTTAGATCATCCGAAGCAGCCATTCATGCAGGTTCGCGGGGTAAAGGCCAAATTTATTACACCAATGGACAAGCTGTTCGCTGGACTCACAGGTTCTGAAAATTGCTGTTTTGTGAATGAACAAAACCTGGCCGCCAACCTTTGTGGTGGATGTAGTGCAATTGCTGTGTTCAACCAGGCTTCGTGTTCTCCAAGTTTACAATTCGATGCATATCAACACAAGACAGATCATCTGTTGTATCGCCACGATCTGGAGGCTGTTTTCGGTCGGTACGCGGCAATTGTTTCCGGCCGCCCGGCATCTGCGGACACGCTTCCGCAAACTCCTTCATTCGCGGCAACGTTGCTTATTCTTCGCGAAGTAATGTTTCATCTCAATTTTACTGAGATCGAAATAATCTCCAACTCATCGGATCGTTGATAAAAACGGAACGCGAATTACGCAAGTACGCGCTAATCAAAAAACGCATAACCATTTGAAATTGTGCTGATTTATTGGCGTGAATTTGTGCTATTCGTGTCTTTCGCGTTCAAACAACGTCCTTGCTTTTATCCCCGACGCAGGCAGTGCCATACTCCGAGCGCAATCTGCTTTGCACACGAAGATGAACCTGCGATTCTTGTGCGATTTGGAAATCGCACGACCCGGGAGATGCGAGCTCCGACTCGCATTACTGCTTTGTTATTGGGTAGCTTATCATTCCCCTAAGGCTACCATTTGTTCCTGATTTGCTTTTGCTGGTCAGATATAGAACGCAAATAATATAAGTGGCCGCAAATCAATATAATCATGACTATTCATAAAGGTAGCTGTTGTAACAGATTATTTGTGTGAATTTGTGTAATTCGTGTCCCTTACGTTCCCCAAAAATTCTTGCCTATATTTCCGACGCAGGCAGGGCGCGTGACAATCTCTGTATAAAATGTTTTTGGTTTGTGCTAAAACCGAAAAATATGTAACTTCGCCAGTAGAAATGTGCGGTTTAACCCGTTTATGTTTCAAAAAAGGTGCCGGATTAAACTGAAAAGCGAATGTCAGTTACGTGACCTATAGCAATAACCGTAAATCATTTAATATCATCAATATGAAAAAAACAGTTGTACTCTTTATTCTTTTAACTTCATTTTTTGCGCTCAACGCGCAATCCGGTAAATCAGTCGACGTTGCCCGTAAACTGAAAAATGCTCCAACTCCCAGTGCCGGTTACGGTAAAGAACTTGGCGATTTTAAGAGCGGGATTTACACTATCACCAGTGCCGGACTTGAACGCCAATATACCATTGATATCCCCAAAAACTACGACAAAAACAAAACGTACCGTTTGATTTTTACCATGCACATGATGGGGGGAAGTATGAAAACAATGGTTGATAATAACTATTATGGTCTTAAAACCTATGCCGAAAAAGAGAATATTCCTGTTATTTTCGTTGCACCTCAGGGATATACCGACCAAACTCCCTGGCGTACGCGTGATGATAAAGACCATATCTTCTTTGCCGATCTGCTTAAGTTGTTCAAAGATAAACTGAGCATCGACACCTCCCGTATCTTTTGCTGTGGCTTTAGCTTTGGCGCCATGTTTACCTATTCGTTGTCATTGGAATTCCAGAGCGACCTTCGGGCTGTGGCTTGCTATGCTCCGGCCAACTGGAATATTTATCTCCCTGAAAACAAACACAAACCGTTGGCTTACTTTAGCACAACCGGTACTCAGGACGGACTTTGCAAGTATGTAAACTCGGATGAGAAAAAGCAAGGAGGTAAATATTGTGTTTTAACACACATCGAGGATAACGGATTAAAACAATTGCCGGAATTACCATTAGCCACAACACCGACCCATGTCACAACCGAATTTAAAGGGCTTCCTGCCGAATATCCGGTAATGTTCGGTTCATTCGTGGGTGGTCATACCAATGAAGCTAAAGATCCCGGTTCTGATGTCAACTGGATCGCGAAAGAGACATGGGATTTCTTTATGCGTTTCTAAATCTCAGTAACCCGATAGATTAAAAATAGACAAAGGTAGTTCTCTGATTATAGGAGAACTACCTTTGTTATTTTAGTGCGTTTGGATTGCGCGGAATTGAATGCAAATTACGCAAGTGCCCGGAAATCAAGAGCAAGGCGCTAAATTTGTAAAGAATGCTACGTCAGATTTGGATCGGCCTTGTCCGGTGAACCAACCAAAACGCGTAATCCCTGCGTATTGTATTTATTCCCTTTCGATAAGTAGTCGCGAAAGCGAGCTTGGATATCCGCGTTGGCTGGCTAATTCACTTGCCAGATTATCAATCTCGGCTTTTGAGATGCTGTCAAGTAGCGCATTTTGTTTTGCATTCGGTTGAAATGGCGGAATAATGTTTTCTTCCTGCATTTTCTGAATGATTTGCATGGCTACCGTTAAGGCCGAAGATGCTTTTACAATCTCAGAACGTGCATACGAGTCACATGGAAAACATACTTCACCTACTCTTAGGCTGGGATCATCTCCGGGTATTTGCTGTGCTCCATGCAGGGGCGGTCCACCTACAGTAGCCGATTTGAATGACGGTACATATTGGGCGGCATACCGGATGGCCGATTGGGTTCTTTCGTCGATTTCCTTTTGATCCCATTCCCGGGCAATTTTCTGTTGGATGGCGGCGTCAAATTCGGCAGGTGATACATGCTCTTTCGATTGTATCAATCCGTTGTCAAACAAAGTGATATCTTTGGTCATGCCGTGAATTTGATAATAGTCATTATCGTAAGGTGTTAGCTGTGCCATGCCGTGCGTACTGCCACGCTCTCCGTGAAAAATCATTTCAGGAATTAAACCCGGAATGCTATGCCACTTGGATATATAGGCCGCCTTGTATTCAATCAACCGGGTCGAGTTTAGCTGTAGATATTCGTCTACATTAGCCGTTTGAAAACCGGATGAGTTGACCAAATACTTCACTTTGTAGACGGCATTCTTTGTGCTTATTTCCCAGTTATAATCTACATGCTGACCGCGTACATCCCTGATGTTTGTGACTTTAGTATTCGTTTGTAGCGTACATTCTTTGGCCTTAGTCAGTGCTAACTGCGCTTGAGCGGCCACCCGAAACAGGTTCCAGCCATATTCCTCTACTAAGAAAACCGGCATTTTTAATTTTTCGTAATCGATGTATTTAATAGCGTTAGCCATCCATTCATCATGCGATTTGGGCCTTTTTACAGTGGCTTGTTTGGCTAATGCAACCAAATCTTCGTGCGTATAGGCTTTGTAATAGTTGGCCGGATTGCCCAGCACTTCATTCGTGGCATCTTCGTCCACTAACTCCTGATAGTAGTCCGACAGAATCTTGAGCTTATCCTCAATCGTATTTACATCCAAATTTTCTGATTTGGGAACGCTGATAAAGGTCGGTCTTTCGTCAATCGATTGCGGAAATAGTCTTGCCATTTCGATTGATTGACGCATGAGCTGTTTACATTGCTCGATAGATATGTCGGGGTACAGATTTCCTCCTGCGTGTAAGTGGCAGAATGGAGGCCCATTCACAAGGCTTTCTCCTTGTTCAAATAAAATAGTGTCTATTCCGTATTGGGCGAGTTGCAAAGCAGTAACAGAACCTGATATTCCACCACCGATAATGCCCACATTGTATATCTTACTCATTTCAAAATATTTTTTGCAGGTCGGAAAAATAATCCAACACTACACTTGGTTTATAATCTGCAATATTCTCGTTGTAATTGTAGCCATAGGTCATACCCACGCTATTCATACCGGCATTTTGCGCCGCAAGAATATCATTTTTTGAGTCACCCACCACAATGCTTTTTTCTGCTGTCGTATTCATCTCTTTCGCTAAATAAAGCAAAGGGGCGGCATGAGGTTTTTTCTCTGGCATTGAATCTTCTCCAATCCAGCGTTTAAAGTACGATTTAATAGAAAGAAAATCGAGAATAGGTTCAATATAGTCAAAC
>CAZFTY010000279.1:0-4063 GCA_964521835.1 uncultured Microbacter sp. | reverse complement strand
TTGCTCGGTGCCGAATCCTTTGGTTTGTAGCGAGGGTGTATGGCAGCTTGGACAGTTGGCGGGCACCTTGGTCGTGTAACCACAGTAGTGGCAGGTGAGCATGTCGAAATGCTTGTGGTAGGTGAGGCTGACATCGCAATGCGGACAGCGGGGAACGTAGGCGCACTGCTTGCATTCGACGTAAGGCGCATATCCCCGCCGGTTCTGGAAAAGAATAACCTGTTCTTTGTTGGTGAGTGCCTGCGTGATTTTCTCGACTAATTCGTCGGTAAAATGGCCGGTGATGCGTTTCTTGCGGTATGCCTCTTTCAGATCGACGGTCTGCACTTCGGGCAATTCTATCTCTTCGTGCCGCTGTGTGAGTTCTACCAATCCATATTTTCCCGAAAGGGCATTCTGGTAGCTCTCGATCGCAGGCGTGGCGCTGCCCAGTACGGTTTTGGCTCCGTGCATATTGGCAAGTACAATGGCCGCGTTGCGGGCGTGATACCGCGGCGCTGGGTCGTATTGCTTGTAGCTGCTTTCGTGCTCCTCGTCGACGATGACTAAGCCGAGATCGCGGAACGGAAGAAAAACAGAAGAACGAACACCGAGAATAACCTCAAAACCTTTGTCGTGTAACAGGTTGTTCCAGATCTCTACCCGTTCGTTGTCGGAAAACTTGGAGTGGTAAACGCCTAATTTGTTACCGAAGACGCGCTCCAGACGTTGGGTGAGCTGCGTTGTCAGTGCAATTTCGGGCACCAGATAGAGAACCTGTCGACCCAGCTTCAATGTTTCGGCGATGAGATGGGTATAAATTTCCGTTTTGCCGCTCGAAGTTACTCCGTGGAGCAAGACTACGTTTTTCTCTTTCAACTGCGAGAGAAGCGACCGGTATGCCGTTTGCTGAAAGCTGTTGAGCGTGGCAAGTGGTTGCAATGTCGTTTGCGTGGAATCCAGCCGGCTGATCTCTTTCGTATAGGTATGCAGAATTTTTTTCTCGACCAACGCGTCGAAGACAGCGGCGGAGCTTCCGCTCTGCTCAAGGAGCTCCTTTTTGGAGAGTTCCCGCGACCCGGATTTCGTCAGATGGCGCGACTGTTCGAGGTAGACCATCAACAGACTCAACTGTTTTTTTGAGCGGTGCAACGAGTCGAAAACGGCTTGTAATTGTTCGTCGTTGGATATTCCATCGGCAAGGCGGACGCAGGTGAGCCGCTTGGGTTTGTAGGCGGCGCGCAACTCCTCCGAGAGTGATACAGCTCCCCGGTCCATCAGGTTTTTGACGGTTGGCAGGATGGTCTTGAAGCCGGTGATGCGGGTCAGCTCCTTGATGGAGTGGGGCTTGTTATCGTTCAGCGCATTGTAAATGCGCAGTTCTTTCTCCGAGAAAGGGGCATCCGCTTCAAAGTCGCCGTTGAGCGTGATGGTGGTTTCGCTTTCGAGTTTCAGTCCGGCCGGAACGGCAGCCGTGTAGACATCGCCGATGAAAGCCATGTAGTAGTTGGCAATCCACTCCCAGAAGGGCAACTGCGGACGGCGGAGAACCGGCGCGTTGTCGAGCAGCGCGATGATCTCTTTTACCGACGAAACCTGCGGTGCCACGGCATGTACGTAGCGAACGATGCCGGTGTAGATCTTTTTGCTTCCGAACGGAACGACGACCCGCATACCAAGCTTTACCGAATCGGATAGCTCCTCCGGTATTTTGTAGGTGTAGCTGTTGGCTAAGGGCAGCGGAAGAATGATGTCGGCAAAACGTTCGGACATAATTTGATTTACAATTTTATCATTGACGATTTACGATTTGAATCTGAATGAATCGAAGGATTCTTACAGCTTCTAAATGAAAATAGCTTCCGGTTCTAAGGCGATGCCAAAATGTGTTTCGACGGATTGTTGAATCTCTTTCGCGAGTGCTTTGACCTCTTCTCCGGTGCAATCGCCCAGGTTGTAGAGCACCAAAGCCTGCTTGGGGTAAACGCCTACGTTGCCGAACTGGCGCCCTTTCCAGCCGCATTGTTCGATAAGCCAGCCGGCCGCCACTTTGTATTCTCCTTTGTGTGGATAGGCTACGATTGCCGGATGTCTCTCTTTCAATGCTTCGTATTGTGCAACCGGAATAACCGGGTTTTTGAAAAAGCTACCGGCGCTGCCGATCTTGTCGGGGTTCGGGAGTTTCTCTTCGCGAATGTCGGCAATGATGCGACTGACATCGGCCAACGTCGGATGGACGATGCCTGCTTTCTCTATTTCGGTACGGATGGCGCCGTATTCCAGATTCAGTTTCGGTTGTTTGCTCAGTCGAAAAGTGACGGATGCCACGATGTATTTATTCTTCAGTTCGGTTTTGAAAATGCTGCTCCGGTAATCGAACTGACATTCGCTGTTGGAGAAGATGCGTTGTTTGCCGGTCAGTATTTCGTAGGCCTCCACCGATTCGATAATATCTTTAGCCTCTACACCATAGGCACCCACGTTTTGCACCGGACTGGCCCCCACGGTTCCCGGAATAGCGGTCAGGTTCTCGGCGCCGTAGAAATTGTGAGACACACAGAAATCGACCAAATCGCTCCACACTTCACCCGCAGCGGCCTTCACCAAAACCGTATCGTCAGTCTCCTCTTCGACGGAGATTCCCTTCAATGAAATCTTCACCACAACGCCGGCAAACAGTTTATTAAAAACCACGTTGCTGCCGCCGCCCAGAATGAAAAAGGGAAAAGCGTTCAGTAGTCCGCTTTGCATCAGAATCTGAAGGTCTATGGGTGCTGAAATGTCGGTAAAATACTGGCTGGTAGCCGCTATGCCAAAGGTGTTGTAGGGCTTGAGGGAAACGTTTTCCTGAAGAGTCATTGTTGGTTTATTTTGAATTCAAAATTACAACAAATCGTTCACATTTTCCGAATCAGTCAAAATCAATGAAGAATCTGTTGTATTTTTGTATGGAATTTGGGTAGAGACACATGGCCATGTGTCTCTACCCAAATTTTGAAATTTTGTATTTTGAAATTTTATCGCATATATGGCAGCATTTGAGATTTTTGGCGGCAATCGTCTTTCGGGCGAAATTGTTCCGCAGGGTGCAAAAAACGAGGCATTGCAGGTGATTTGCGCCGTGTTGTTAACTCCAGAAAAGGTGACGATCAGCAATATTCCCGACATCAGGGATGTGAACAAACTGATCGATTTGGTTGGTATGTTGGGTGTGAAGGTGGAAAAGGTTTCGGAAGGAACCTATACTTTTCAGGCCGATGCTGTCAATTTAGATACGTTGTACAGTTCCGAATATGGCAAAAAGGCCACAGAACTGCGTGGTTCCATTATGCTGGTGGGTCCGTTGCTGACCCGCTTCGGTTATGCCGTCGTGCCGCAACCCGGAGGCGATAAAATCGGGCGCCGCCGCCTCGATACTCACTATGTCGGATTTCAAAAGCTGGGTGCCGAAGTGGGATTCGACGACGATTTGTCGCATGTAAAGGTTACCACCAAAGGGTTGAAGGGTGTCTATATGTTGCTCGACGAGGCTTCGGTGACCGGTACAGCCAACGTGGTGATGGCTGCCGTGATGGCAAAAGGTACCACCACCATTTATAACGCGGCCTGCGAACCCTATCTTTTTCAACTCTGCACCATGCTGAACGCGATGGGTGCAAAGATCTCCGGCGTGGGTTCCAACCTGTTGGTGATTGAAGGCGTGGATGCGTTGGGTGGCTGTAACCACCGGATTTTGCCCGATATGATCGAAGTGGGTAGTTTTATCGGACTGGCTGCCATTACCCGTTCTGAGCTGACCATCAAAAATGTGGCGCGCGAACACCTGGGCATTACTCCCGAGATTTTTCATCGGCTGGGCATCGGGTTCGAGTTTCGCAACGACGATATTTACATCCCGCAACAGGATGGTTATAAGGTGCAGCGCTTTTTCGACGGCTCTATCATGACCATTGCCGATGCTCCCTGGCCGGGCTTTACGCCCGACCTCATCAGCGTGGCGCTGGTGGTGGCAACACAGGCCAAAGGCAGCGTGCTTATTCACCAGAAGATGTTCGAGAGCCGCCTCTTCTTTGTCGATAAGCTG
>CAZFTY010000278.1:0-4070 GCA_964521835.1 uncultured Microbacter sp. | reverse complement strand
ACTCTCCAGACTCCCGGCTAAAATAATCAGCAAACCCTGTCCGGTGATCATCGCCAAACGATAAAAGGTACTGCGGATGCCTACAAAGAAGGACTGTTGCGAACTATCGAGCGCCAGCATATAAAACCCATCGGCAGCAATATCGTGCGTAGCCGAACTGAACGCCATCAGCCATAGCACGGCCAGCGTTGCCTGAAAGAAAAACGGCACCGGAATAAGGAATGCCACACCGGCCAAACCGGCGCCGATAAACAACTGCATGGTAACAATCCACCAGCGTTTGGTCTTCATCATATCCACAAAGGGGCTCCAGAAGGGTTTTATCACCCAGGGCAAATAAAGCCAACTGGTATACAACGCTATATCGGTATTTGAAATTCCCAGTCGTTTGTACATAACAACAACCAGCGACATTGCCACTACATACGGAATTCCTTCGGCGAAATAGAGCGTTGGAATCCAGGCCCAGGGAGATTTATTTTTCGATTCTGACATTATTATAAATTGAGATTGAATAACTTATTTGCAAGACACGCATACCGAATGTCTGCTTTACTCCGCCGCAAGACGGTTACAAAGCAGGTCGAAATCGTCCGCATCGATTGAAATCTGACGGAGCATATCTTCTATATCGGTTGATGTGATTTTTTCGAAGTCCTTTTGAAGCGGAGTGATAAACACACCACCCAAATCGACTGATGCAGGGCTTATCAGCAGGTTGTCGTCACCTTCGGCAAAATATTGCCGTGGACGATGCAACTTCCGCGGGAAAACCCAGAGCGTCCACAAGCCATCGTCGAACCGGCAAAGCAAATTGAGCATCGGTTCGGGACTATCCTGTGGAACAGCCAGTAAAGTGTAGATTTTTTCAAACAGTTGCAACATCGCCTCTTTGTCCGCCGACTCGAGTGCCAATGCAGCATGTGGATAATAAGAAAGACGCGAGACTTTGATTTCCGGACGGTCGACAATTACCCCGGCTTGCTCGCGATAGACAGAATTCCAGTTTTTTTCAAGAGGGAGGAAACCTCTGTTACCAGCCTGAAAGTGCATATGATCGGGAGCAGAGGCTCCGCACTTCGGACCGTTATAAAATAGCACACAATCATTTAATGCCTTAGCAATATCGAGCATATCGCCCAAACGGGTGCGAATGCGTTGATCGGTATGTTCCAAAGCCGGAATCGTAAAATGCTTCGGAAAAATGGGAAACGGATTGACCAATATCAAATACCCATTACCAAAAGGAATTCCCTCTTGCTCCTGAGGCAAATGCGCTTTACACAAAAAGCACTTGCGTTCTTTGATCGAAGCAGCGTCCACTTTTGCAGCAGAAGATACAATGCGCGAAGGATTGAATTGCACCATCATTTCCACGCCACCCACCTTCAACGTCTTGGTTTCGACTTGATTCAGCGAGGTATAGTTGCGTTTCGGAAGTTCCCAAACAGTGATTTGCCGTTCAAGAAGATCGTACACCCGATCCATCAACGAGTCATTCTGACAACAAGAGCTTAGCGATTCGTTTTTAGGATATTGATTCATGGTATTACTATTAAAAAAACGACGACTAAAAAAATATGCCAATATATAAATATGCTAATGTGCCAATATCAACTTCCGCCTTTTGCATATGACCTGCAGCTCTCCGCACAATCATTTGTTGAGCAATATCCGCTCAGGTTAGCTGATTGGCATATTGGCACATTATCAAATTGTTTTGTTCAGCGCCTGACGGGCTTTCAGCTCCCAGGTACGGATACGGTCTTTGTAGGTATTGTGACCATTCATCTTCACAATATCCAACGAGGCATCCGAGTTATCCTCCCAGCGGCGACACAGGTACAGAACGTCATAAATACGTCCGATGCGGTGTTCGCGCGAGAAATAGAGTCCCAACGCGTAATCTTCACCATAGCTGGTATTCGGCACCTTAATTTTGCGCAACATCGGGGTATAGAACGCGCGCGGTGCCCCCAGCCCATTGATACGCAACGCATTATTGCGGCCATTATCCGGTGTCCATTCCTTATGATCGATCACCCCGGGAGGAATGGTTTCCATATCGAAATTGGTCATACGGTAGGTTCCCACCACCATCGAGCACTGCTGTTGGTAGAACGCATCCACAATAGTTTGCAGGGTAGTTTCTCCGCTGTAAACATCATCGCTGTCCAACTGAACGGCAAACTTTCCGCAACGGGCATCCTGCACACCCACATTCCAACACCCCCCGATACCCAAATCAAAACGTTCGGGAATCAGATGAATGACGCGCGGATCCGACTCGTATTTACGGATTGCTTCCGTTGTTCCGTCTGTTGAATGATTATCGATAATAATGAGATTGAAATCGAATTTACATTGCTGTTTCAAAACTGATTGAATTGCATCTTCGATGGTACGCACGCGGTTGAATACCGGAATAATAACCGATGCTTCCACCGGAAAATCGGCCTCTTCAAAAGCCACATCTTTAAATTGGGGAGCGAGATAAGCGCCCACCGCTTTCAGATGTTCGGTACAGGCAGCCTCCATTTCGAGCTGCACGCTACGGTTTTTCGGATCGACGTAGTCGAACATTTTTTCGCCCGACTTACGGCTGTCCGTCTCTATTTCAGAATAGAGATATTCGTTAATATGAACGAGGTCATGTTTTTGAGAGAGCTTCAGGCGCAGGTCGTACAATCCGGCAAAAGCGTAATTGGCCTTCATTGCAGATGCAGCCTCTTTGAATGCTTTGGAGCAAAAGAGCAGCACCGATCCGAAATCGAAATCGTCGCGCAGGCTTCCTTCCTGATAAGCAATCACCGGGTGAATTTTCTTCACGCCGTCGGTCACCTGATACGAATCGGCATACACCATACCGGCAGCCGAGTCATCGGCTAAGTTCACCATGCGATCGAGCGCAAAATAGCCCAGCTGCAGGGGTGAATATTTTTGATAAACGAAAATATAATCGGAAGTAGCTTTGGACGCAATCAGATGCATAGTCGCGCTGCTTTTCAGGCTGTCGATGTGCAACACTTCATACCCGCCAAAACCTTCAGTCTCTTCGGTAGCAAGTAAAAATATTTTACCCACCAGCGACGATGCGGTCAGTTGTTCCAAAGTCTGTGCAATTTGCTCCTTTGAAGCAAACGGTAAAAAACAATCAATTCGTATCATTTGATATTTTCTTCTTTGTTGACATTAAAAAATGCATCGGTAGCTTTCTTCACCGAGCCATGCAGCAAAAGCAGGTTTTTAGCTGCTTCGTATTCCAGTTTGGTCTCTTCCATAATCATCCGGGTGCCGCGGTCGACCAGCTTCTTGTTGGTCAGCTGCATATTCACCATCCGGTTTCCCTTTACACGACCCAATTTAATCATGGTGGTCGTCGTAATCATGTTCAGCACTAATTTTTGTGCCGTTCCGGCCTTCATGCGTGTACTCCCGGTAACAAATTCCGGCCCGACGATTACCTCAATGGGTATATCGGCATATTGCGCAACCGGAGAATCGGGATTACAGGCAACGGAGGCTGTCAGAATTCCTTTTTCCTGAGCATGTCGCAGAGCTCCTATCACATACGGAGTGGTACCCGAAGCAGCAATACCGATTACCGTATCATTGATATTTATGTTATAGTCCAACAACTCCTGCCACCCTTTCTCTTCGCTATCTTCGGCGGCCTCTACCGGATTGCGCAGTGCTCTCTCGCCTCCGGCTATCAAACCAATTACTAACGTATTGGGCATACCATAAGTCGGGGGAATCTCCGATGCATCGAGGACTCCCAACCGACCACTGGTACCTGCTCCCATGTAGAAAATCCGTCCGCCCCGCTTCATCCTCAACACAATCGACTCCACCAGTTTTTCCAACTGAGGAATCGCGTTTTCTACAGCAAGAGGCACTTTTTTATCTTCTTCGTTAATGCCGGTAAGTAGTTCCAGCACCGAACTTTTATCGAGATTGTCGTGCAGCGACGACATTTCTGTTATCTTTTTAAACGCCATGTATTAGATTTTAACCGATCTAAGTGTATGATATTTTATCAATTCTTCCGAAGGAGCCTGAATAACTTT
>CAZFTY010000277.1:0-4071 GCA_964521835.1 uncultured Microbacter sp. | reverse complement strand
TGGCAAAATAGTGTTTGCCGCAGGGAACTGTTTTGAGGTAGGTCGGATCATTGCCCATCATCCCTTTTACAAATCCGCTTGCGATCTGCGATACGAGGAATGGATCTTCGCCGTACGACTCGCCTGTTCGTCCCCACCGCGGGTCGCGGATAGGTTCTACCACGGGAGAATAGTAGGTGAGTCCTGTAATAAGGGGGGAGTTGAGCGCCCGGGCTTCATCCGCGATGGCGGCGGCTTCACTCTCCATCAGGAACGGATCCCATGCCGACCCGAGGGCTGCGCTGTTTGAAAACGAACAGGGCGAATTTGCTCCGTTTGTAAATCCGAACGAAACTCCGTGCAGCACTTCACTCCATACATTGAAGGCATGGATGCCGAGGCGTGGCACCGCGGCCATGTTGTTGCCCAAAAGGCTCTCCTTTTCTTCGAGGGTAAGCCGGGATACAAGGTCGGCTGCCCGTTCGTCGAACGAGTAGGCTGTGTTCAGATAAATGGGAATTTTTGTTTTTTGTGGCGCCGGTTTGAACGCCGTAAATGTGAGCCCGCATAGAATTGCGCAGGCAATGCCGGTTAGTTTGTGTTTCATGGATCTATTATGAGAGTGGTTGGGTTCTTTGTCTCTTGTAAACAGATAAATTCAGCCTGATGATTGACGCTGAAGCTATTTATTTTTGACTGTTTTTGCATCACATAGTTTAAATGCAGTTGTCTTATAAAATGACCGTGACATCCCTTTAGTCGTGTATAAAATTATCAGGTTACACCGGTTTCGGATTTAAACGTAGAAGTCATCTTGACTTTCTTTGCAATGTCGATGATGTGTCAAAACAAACAAGGCGTAAGCTATTTGGAAGCTTCAAACCGTGCCGTTCCTACGGAACTTTAGCTTGATTTGTTCTCTATTTTCTATAAACCTGTCATGCCTATGGCATTTTAATCCAAATTCATCTATAAAAAAAATTCTATTGATTAATCGACGAATTTTGCAGAGAATCTATAAAATTGTCGGGGTTAACCCCGACAAAAACGAAGTTTTTCGTCAGCTCTACGGGCAAATTCCGTATCAGCGAAATTTGGGTTTAAGTCCCATCGGGACGATAGGTTTATAGCAAGACATGTTTCCGGGGTAGAATAGAGTACCGTAGGTACGACACTTTATTCCTGTTTTGCACAAAATTAAGTAGGTCACGAAAAGTCAAGATGACTTCATATTAATGTATTCACTGGGTGTCATAGATGTTACCTTTTTGAAGGCTGCAATAAAATTCTGCCGATTCGCAAATCCGCTCTGACTGGCAATGGCATCCAACGTCATGGTTTTCATTAAATCGGACGATATGAGTTTTTTTGCATGTTCTATTCGTAACTGATTCCGCCAATCAGTGAATTTTACGTTGAGTATGGTTGAAAAATAGTAAGATAGGTGGTGTAAAGGAATATTGGTTAAGTTTGATAGTTTGGATTTGGAAAGATCCTGATTGCAAAATGCTTCGCTTTTAATTACCGTATCCAGTTTTCTGCTAATTTCATCGATATAAGTCTCGGTAAAGAGCAGGAGATCAGCAGAACTATTTGTCTTGATGGACTCACCTTCGGTCTTCATCGTTTCGTTATTTGTGGCAGAAGAGAGATCGTTATTCGATGGGAATCCATATAAAATTTGAGGGTGAAACAAGAGCATCGCGTTTAAAATCAGATAAACTGTCAGAACGAGAATCTGTCTCACAGGTAAATATTCTATTTGTTGGGTTACATACAATTGTAGAGATGCTATCAGGTATATCGTTGCCAGAATGAGGAAACAACCGAATGTAATTTGAAACCACCATTCGGCACTGACCTGTTGTTTTCGGCTTAATAATGAATGACTCCGGATCTTAGGCAGTTTTTTATAGTACAAAAAGAGGGCATAAACGATATAGCTGAAAATAGATATTGCCCGGAGTAAATTGATGTACCCCGGAGAAATGAGGCTTTTCGATGCAAACAGAAAGGTGCGGATATCCGTTCTGATGTGGTTTACAAGATCAAGCTTGAAATCAAATGGTTGTATATAGTAATTCCAGTAAACGATGAGGACAAAAAGTGTCGGAAGAAGGTGCCAGAGATCTTTTGTATAGAGGCGGGCAGAATTGGTGATCAGACTTCTGATGTAGAAATAGAAAGAGGTGCCAATCAAAAAAAACAGGGGTGTGAAGTTGTGCAGCATAATCACTCCGATAATCGGATGGTTAGCTACATGTAGTGAATAGATTGCCAGCTCCTGAAGATTGACCAAAAGGAAGAATATGGCAAGATAAATGTTGCCGCTAAAATGTTTCCATGAATAGATTGCCAATACCAAGGATAACAGAATTCCAAGTCCGGTAATGTAAAACCCTATATCGATAATATAGATTGTCCCTCAAATAGTTATATCTTGGCACGAAGTGTCAGGAATGTGAAATGAAAAATATTCGTATGCCCATGAGGCAGTGGAATAGACGTTTCAAACAAAGTTATCAAATTTTAGTCGGATTCTTGTTACTTCCGGAGAGAAAAATGAGCTTAACGAAACGCTGCAGCGAAGTGTTGAAGATGTTTTGGATAAGGATCCGAAAAGGTAGAATTAAAAAAACCGGAATCGAATGAATCGACCCCGGCTTTTCTCTTTAGACTATGGTTTATTTCTTTCCGGCCAAATAGTCCAAAATATAGATGGAATATATTGACGAATAGATGTTACAAATATAATTTTTAAGGGTAAAATCCTTGTTGTGTGTCCGCGTATTGTTGTTATGTTTTTCTAAATTATTACATATTTTTCTCTTGGTTATTTTGTTTGTTACTAACTGTTTGCTGTTGAATAATTTTTTTTTGGACAAAGGTGGATAGATGAATATGCACGATCCTGATTTTTTTGCAGGAAATAATGGAGTGATTTATCGCATTTGTTTGCGAAAATATGGTGTGACGTTTGGATTATTTGCTCACAAAAAAACTGCAAATTATCCCTGCGGAATGGTAGATAATGTTGTGGTGAGGATGAATATGCCGCATGGCTATTTTGTGGCTGATGGGTCGGGTTTCTCTTCTTTCCTAGCAAGCATCTCTTTCAATTGCCTGTTCTCTTTTTGCAGCGTTTCGTACTTTCTTAGCGGCACACTATTCTCTTCCAAAGCGATATATTTCTCACGCAGTTTCAGGTACTTCGGAACAAGATATGTGAGTGCAACAGGGCAGAGAATGGTGATAAGAAGTAGTAGTTTCATTGTTGTGCTTGTTATCCTATCAGCTCTTCCGGTAGTTGTTTATTGCTTTTGGCGCCCAGCTCTTTGATGCGTTCGGCAGTGCGGAAAATATTTCCATTGCCGTTCTGAAGTTTTTTCAGGGCTTCGTCGTACGAATTTCCGGCGCGGTCGATGTTCTCTTTCAGTTTGCCCAGATCGCCTACAAAGCCGACCAGCTTGTCGTAGAGCGTGCCGCTGAGGCGGGCAATTTCCTGCGCATTACGACTCTGGTTCTCCTGTTTCCAGATGGAGGAGATGGTGCGTAGTGTTGCCAGTAAGGTGGTTGGACTCACGATTACGATTTTCTTTTTCCATGCATCCGCGAAAAGTTCGTTGTCACTCTGAACCGCAACGGAAAATGATGATTCGATAGGGACGAACATCAGCACGAAATCGGGCGCGTTGATATTGTGAGCATTCTGATAATTTTTTTCGCTAAGCAGTTTTACGTGGCTACGCAACGAGGCGATATGTTCTTTTATAAAATGAGCACGTTGGTCGTCCGTTTCTGCCGACATGAGGCGTTCGTAAGCAACCAGCGATACTTTGGAGTCGATAATGATGTGTTTGTTGTCGGGCAGGTGAATGATGACATCGGGGCGTTGTACACTCATATCGGCACCCTCCACCACCTCTTCGCGTTCGTACTCTTGTCCTTTGGTGAGGCCCGAGCGTTCGAGTACCCGTTCGAGGATCACTTCGCCCCAGTTGCCCTGTTTCTTTACATCGCCTTTCAGAGCCCGGGTCAGATTGTTGGCCTCCTCGCTTACCCGCGTGTTGAGTTCGGTCAGTTTTTTAACCT
>CAZFTY010000276.1:0-4074 GCA_964521835.1 uncultured Microbacter sp. | reverse complement strand
ACCATGATGGATGTCCCGGTTACGAAAGTCATTGCCACCTGTATGAATCTGGGTGTAATGGTGTCGATCAATCAACGGTTAGATGCTGAAACTATCAATATTGTAGCCGACGAATTCGGATACAAAACCGAATATGTGAGTTCGGAAGTAATTGACGCGATTGCTCAGGAACAGGAAGAAGACCGCGAAGAAGATCTGGAAATGCGTCCTCCTATTGTTACGGTGATGGGACACGTCGACCACGGTAAAACATCGCTGCTCGATTATGTGCGTAAAGCAAATGTGATTGCAGGTGAAGCCGGAGGTATTACGCAGCACATCGGGGCTTACCACGTAACGTTGGAAAGTGGTCGCGAAATTACCTTCCTCGATACTCCGGGTCACGAAGCATTTACCGCGATGCGTGCCCGTGGTGCCGCCGTTACCGATATTGCCATCATTATTGTGGCTGCCGACGATAGCGTGATGCCGCAGACTATTGAAGCGATTAACCACGCGTCAGCTGCGAATGTGCCTATGGTGTTCGCTATTAATAAGATAGATAAACCGGGCGCAAACCCTGAAAAGATAAAAGAGGCGCTGGCTAATATGAACTACCTCGTAGAAGATTGGGGTGGTAAATATCAGTCGCAGGAAATTTCAGCCAAAAAGGGTGTAGGTGTACACGAACTGCTTGAAAAAGTATTGCTCGAGGCAGATATGCTTGACCTGAAGGCTAATCCGAACAAACGTGCCATCGGTTCTATCATCGAATCGTCGTTGGATAAGGGACGTGGATATGTGTCTACGGTTCTTGTAAAAGACGGAACATTGAATATTGGCGATGTGGTTCTTGCCGGTACCCATTTCGGGCGCGTAAAAGCCATGTTTAACGAACGTAACCAACGCGTTACTTCCGTTGGTCCATCCGAGCCGGTATTGATTCTCGGTCTCGATGGTGCTCCTCAGGCGGGTGATACCTTCAACGTGTTACCGACCGAACAGGAAGCCCGTGAAATTGCCAACAAGCGTGAGCAGTTGCAGCGTGAACAGGGTCTGCGTACCAGCCGTCACATTACGCTGGACGAAATCGGTCGCCGTATCGCTATCGGAAACTTCCAGGAATTGAATGTGATTGTGAAGGGTGACGTGGATGGCTCTATCGAAGCGCTTTCCGATTCGTTGATAAAACTCTCTACCGAAGAAATTCAGGTAAATGTAATTCACAAGGCGGTGGGTCAGATTTCCGAATCGGATGTGATGCTTGCCGCGGCTTCAAATGCTATTATCGTCGGCTTCCAGGTTCGTCCTTCAATGGCTGCTCGTAAACTGGCTGAAAAGGAAGAAATCGATATTCGTCTCTACTCAATCATCTACAATGCAATTGAGGAGTTGAAAGCGGCTATGGAAGGTATGCTTTCTCCGGAAATCAAGGAAGAGGTGGTGGCAACTCTCGAGGTACAGGAGGTGTTCAAGATCACCAAAGTGGGTTCTGTTGCCGGGTGTATTGTGCGTGAAGGTAAAATTAAACGTACCACTAAAGTGCGCCTTATTCGCGATGGCATCGTAGTCTTCAGCGGTGAACTCGGTTCTCTGAAGCGTTTCAAGGACGATGTGAAAGAGGTTGCCAACGGATATGAATGTGGTTTGAATATTGCCAACTATAATGACATTAAAACGGGCGATCTTATCGAAGGCTACGAAGAAGTCGAAGTTAAGAAGACTCTTTGATAATATAACTGATTAATTGCAGCATACATAAACGGCTGCGGATGAAGACCAGAGTCGTTATCCGTGGCCGTTTTTACTGTTGTGTCAATACTAACTTATGTCGACGCTGGATTGTTTTTTTCTCATATTGATGGGAGTCGGACTGGTTTTCGGCTTCGTCAAGGGTGCTTTTCGTCTGTTGGCGACCTTAGCCGGACTGGTGTTGGGCATCTATTTTGCCCGATTCTTTTATCAACCGGTAGCTTCGTTTCTTGAACCGGTCTTTCACCTTACCCCGAAAATCGCGTTGCCACTCTCGTTCTTTATTTTGTTTGTGGCGATCGGACTGGGTTTGTACCTGCTGGGCTGGATGCTGACCAAAGTGTCGAAGGCGATGGCTCTGTCGTGGCTCAATCGTTTGTGTGGTGGAGGGCTTGGTGTTTTGCAGGTGGCATTGGTGCTGGGAGTCTTAATAAACCTATACTCCTCCGCCCACCATAAAGTGACCGGAAAAGAGGTCGATAGTGCCCCCGGATCATTGTTGTATGTCCCGTTGAAACAGCTTCCCGATTTTGTGCTTCCCTACATGGATTTCGACAAATGGAATAAGCCCCCGACGGTTCGGAAGAATACGGACGATGCGGATTCTGCGTCGTGAAAAAATGTTATTTCGCTGGGATTCCTTGCTTAAAATGAGTATCTTTGCACTTGTAAAGTTCAAACACAATAAACAATAAATATTATGGTAAGCTACAAAGAGTTAGGACTCGTAAACACGAAAGAGTTGTTTAAGAAAGCTATCGAAGGCAAATATGCCATTCCTGCTTTCAATTTCAACAACATGGAACAAATGCAGGCAATTATTGCTGCTTGTGTTGAAACAAAATCGCCTGTGATTTTGCAGGTTTCAAGCGGTGCCCGTAAATATGCAAACCAAACTTTGTTGCGTTATATGGCTCAGGGAGCTGTAGAATATGCAAAAGAACTGGGTTATGCAATTCCGGTTGTATTGCACCTCGATCATGGCGATAGCTTCGAATTGTGTAAAGATTGTATCGACATGGGTTTCTCGTCGGTAATGATCGACGGCTCGCACTTCCCCTACGAGGAACATATCGCTTTGACTAAAAAAGTGGTAGAATATGCTCATGCACACGATGTAACCGTTGAAGGTCAATTGGGAGTGTTGGCTGGCGTTGAAGACGACGTGGTTGCCGAACATCACACCTATACTCAACCGGCAGAAGTGGTTGACTTTGTAACTCGTACAGGTGTTGACTCATTGGCTATCTCTATCGGTACTTCTCACGGTGCAAATAAATTTACACCGGCACAATGTACCCGTGATGCAAATGGCGTATTAATCCCGCCTCCATTGCGTTTCGATATCCTCGAAGAGATCGAAAAACAGATTCCGGGATTTCCTATCGTATTGCACGGTTCTTCTTCTGTACCTCAGGAGTATGTTGAAACTATCAACAAATTCGGTGGTGCATTGAAAGATTCTATCGGTATTCCTGAAGAACAATTGCGTCACGCAGCTTCTTCGGCTGTTTGCAAAATCAACATCGACTCCGACGGTCGTTTGGCTATGACAGCTGCCGTTCGTGAAGTGATGGCAACAAAACCGGGAGAATTCGATCCTCGTAAATATTTAGGCCCTGCTCGCGATGAGTTGAAAAAACTCTACATGCACAAAACGGTTAACGTTTTGGGTAGCGCAGGTAAAGCGTAATTGATATTGATAATTTATTTATTTACGATTTGCAATTTTGCCCGGAGCCTGAAATGATTTTCAAAATCAGGGTGATGAGTGGTTCTTATTCGTAGATGGTAAATGTAAAAATAGTAAATCTGAAGAAAAGCCGTCTCGAAACAGACGGCTTTTTTATGCTTTCACTAACAAGAAATTATGCCTAATTTTGCAGGCAAAACAGGCCATGACCGCTTTTCCCCGCTTACGTCCCGAATTTTTCAGAAGAGATGCCGTTACCGTTGCCCGCGAGTTGCTGGGCAAAACTATTGCGCGTCGTTTTGAAAACGGAGAGATAAAGCGTTTTGTTATTGTGGAAACCGAAGCTTACCTTGGCGAAGAGGATCTGGCGTGTCATGCAAGCAAAGGGCGTACGCCACGTACCGAAGTGATGTATCACGACGGAGGCAAAATTTATGTGTATCTTATCTATGGGATGTACTGGATGCTTAATTTTGTTACCGGTGACGATGGCCATCCGCAGGCGGTACTCATCCGGGGGGTGGATGAGGTGATTGGTTCGGGTAGGGTAGGGTGTCTGTTGCAACTCGACAGGTCGTTTTATGGCGAAGATCTCTATGTGTCTGACCGTTTGTGGGTGGTACATTCACCTACGGTGGCCTCTTTTTCTA
>CAZFTY010000275.1:0-4090 GCA_964521835.1 uncultured Microbacter sp. | reverse complement strand
TTAGTACCTTTACAGTTCAAAGTTTTGTTATGGCCGATAATTCGGGAAATATCATTTACATTATAGCTGTCATCATTGCAGTTTTAAGCAGTTTTTTGTCCAAGGCAAAGAAAAGCAAGGTCGATGAATTTCCCACGCCATCTACTCCAACGAAAAGCTGGCAAGATGTGATTCGGGAGATGACGCAACCGGAAGAAGAGCCAACTAAATCAGTAGCACTTCCGGAACAACCGCAATTCAATAAAATGCATTCTCAGCCTTTTTGGGATGTAGAGCAAAAGCTGCATAAAGATAATTTGGTAACACACGCGCACGTTCCAAACAACATGTCGAATGTAGCGGAAGAACCTGCGGCACATGTTACTCTGCCTGATTTTTCAAATTTAGATGAAGTAAAACGGGGTATTATTTTTAATGAGATTTTCCACCGGAAATTTTAATTTTTCGATAGGTTATTCTCAGGAAAAAAAAACAGTATCTTTGCACAGGAATTATTCAGCATACATTTTAATTAAATCAAAATACAAAAAAGAGTTCCGGCAATAGTCGGAATTCTTTTTGTTTTCAATAAGTTACATTAAAAACAAATTTACCATGGCAACATCGTATATGACCCAAGAGGGGTACAAAAAGCTATTGGAAGAGATTAACCAACTGGAGTGTGTACAACGTCCTGCTATCTCACGTCAGATTGCGGAAGCCAGGGATAAAGGCGACTTGTCGGAAAATGCTGAGTATGACGCAGCAAAAGAGGCGCAAGGATTGCTCGAAATGAAAATCGCAAAATTGAAAGATGTCCTTGCAAATGCCCGTCTGATTGACGAAAGTACACTTGGTACCGATTCCGTTCAGATTTTGAATAAAGTCAAAATTAAGAATACGAACAACGGACAAGTAATGACTTATATGTTGGTTTCCGAGAGCGAAGCCAACCTGAAGGAGGGTAAATTATCGGTTAACACACCTATTGCACAAGGTCTTATGGGCAAAAAAGTGGGTGATACCGTTCAAATAAAAGTTCCGTCGGGAATTATTCCGTTTGAAATCGTCGAAATATCTATCTGATAACCGGAATAGCTATGGCAACAATTTTTTTCCGAATCATTGCTGGCGAAATACCATGCTACAAGGTAGCTGAAGACGATCGTTTTTTTGCGTTCCTCGATATTAATCCCGTGGCGAAGGGACATACGTTAGTCGTTCCGAAAATCGAAGAGGATTATATTTTCGATCTTGATGACGTTACACTTCAGGCTTACATTCTGTTTGCAAAAAAGGTAGCTAAGGCCATCGAGAAAGCGATTCCCTGCAAAAGAGTAGGTGTTGCGGTCATTGGCCTTGATGTGCCACATGCCCACATCCACCTGGTGCCTCTGAATTCGGAGTCGGACATTAACTTTGCGAAGGAGAAGCTGAAGCTCTCACCCGAAGAGATGAAGAGCATCGCATACAATATCAGCTTCTTTCTGTAATTGGATTTACTCCAACCGATACTCTTCCGTAAGCTTGTTTCCGCGGAGGAACTCTTCTACCGACATTCTTTTCTTCCCGGCCAACTGAATACTCTTCAGCCGGATGAAACCATCTTTAACCGCTACCTTCACCTGATTGGAAGATTCTTTCAGAATACTTCCACAGGGAAGCGTATGCGTTGTTTCTTCCTTTTCCGTTTCAAATATTTTCAGTGTCAACGCTTCTCCTGTGTCGGTTTTTAAAATGGCCCAGGCGGCGGGGTAGGGAGCCAGCCCCCGGATAAAATTATAGATCACCGACGCATTTTGATTCCAGTCAATTTTGCAGGTCTCTTTGAAAATTTTAGGAGCCGGTTTTACGACCACATTTTGTGGCTGCGGTATAGGCGAAACTTTATTGGTCAGAATAAGATCCACAGTCTCCAGCACCAGTTTGGCTCCGGTGGTCATCAATCTGTCGTGTACATCTCCCGCGTTATCGGTCTCGCCAATGGCTATTTTGTTCTGCAATATAATGTTTCCGGTATCTATTTCATGGGTAAGGAAAAACGTTGTTGCTCCGGTTTCGGTATCTCCGTTTATCACCGCCCAGTTGATCGGTGCGGCTCCCCGGTATTGAGGCAACAGCGAGGCATGAAGATTGAAGGTGCCGAATCGAGGCATGTTCCAAACCACTTCGGGAAGCATACGAAATGCCACAACGATCTGTAAATCGGCATTCAGTGCTTTCAATTCATCCAAGAAAACAGGATCTTTCAGCTTTTCCGGTTGCATTAAGTGAAGCCCCTTTTCTAATGCATATTGCTTCACCGGAGAATATTGCAATTTGTAGCCACGTCCGGCGGGCTTGTCGGGCATGGTAATCACACCCACCACATTGTAATCGTTTTCTACCAATACTCGAAGGCTCTCCACGGCAAAATCGGGAGTTCCCATATATACAATTCGTAACTCTTTCTTATCCATTATTTTGTTCTGATTCTAAAAATTCATCTTTTTCGATATACTTCAACCCTACGTTATTCCATCCTCTTGTCCGCACCCCACATCAATTTTGTTTTCAAGGTATCGAAAAACGTATGATTCGCCCGCTTTACCACCTTGATAGTGTGATCGGCCTTGCGGATTTTCAGCGTCGTACTTTGCGGAAACACATCAGACCGACCATCGAGAGCGGCCAGAAAACTCTTCGTCCGGCTGCTGACCGAAATATCCAGTTCCCAGGTGTCAGGTATTATTAATGGCCTGATGCTCAACGTATGTGATGCCACCGGTGCAAGAATAAAATTATTCGATTGCGGTACCACTATCGGCCCGCCTACACTCATCGAATAGGCCGTAGAACCGGTCGGCGTAGCAATCAACAAGCCGTCGGCTCTGTATGAATTGAGTAATTCGCCTTTCACCTTCACATGAATGGTTATCATAGACGACGTATCCTGTTTCAGTAAGGCAATTTCATTGAGCGCAAAAGGACATTCGTTCCAATCCGGATTGTCTGTAATAAGTTGTAATACAGATCGATCTTCTATCTGATATTGACCATTGACAATGCTTTCCAATGCAGTTTCTATTTCATTGTTTGCCACGTCGCTTAAAAAGCCCAAATGTCCCGCATTGATTCCCAAAATTGGAATTCCCTTAATGCCAACATGTTTGGCTGTGTTCAAAAAGGTACCATCACCTCCCAGACTAAGGGCAATGTCAGCAGAAAAATTGTCGTTATCAATTACTTGAAGAGGTAAATTTGCGACATCTCCTCCATGCTCTTTCAGAAACCCATAAAACGATGCATCGATCACAACTTCAATGCGTAGTTTCCGTAGAGTTGTCAATAAATGAAACGCCGTATCGACCGCTTCAAGACGAAATGTATTTCCGAAGAGCGCAATTCTCATTTTTGTATATTTTAATGTTACAGATCAGGCAAAAATCTGATTACATTCTGATTATTAGACAATTGTATTGTATTTTACTATCAAAGAAAGTGTCAAATAAGAGAAGGATAACTTGGTGTTTGCTGGTTTTTTCCTTAACTTTGTCTCATAGAACCAACGATAATGCAAAGAAACGAAATGCATATCACACTTACAAATATCCAAGAAAGAAATTGATGACGAAGCTTAGTGTAAATATCAACAAAATAGCCACTTTGCGAAACGCAAGAGGAGGTAACGTTCCTGATGTGCTGAAAGTGGCAAATGACTGTCAATTATTTGGTGCTGAAGGAATAACAGTGCACCCAAGACCAGACGAACGCCACATCAGATATGCGGATGTATACGCTCTTCGCCCAATTATAACTACTGAATTTAATATTGAAGGTTATCCGTCACGTGAGTTTATAGACTTGGTTTGCACGGTTAAACCCGAACAGGTTACCCTGGTACCTGATGCTCACGATGCGATTACGTCAAATGCCGGATGGGATACCATTGCGCATGGCGCTTTTCTGAAAGAGGTTGTGGCTGAATTTCAGTCGCATGGAATACGGGTCTCCGTTTTTATTGATACCAATCCGGACAATATTCGAAATGCGGCTTTGACGGAAACCGACCGGATCGAGCTCTATACCGAACCGTATGCCACCCTTTATCCTCAATCGCCCGAACAGGCCG
>CAZFTY010000274.1:0-4094 GCA_964521835.1 uncultured Microbacter sp. | reverse complement strand
TTACATTGTCGTTTAGTTCGACATAGATAATCATCATGCCGTCTTTCGATTCCGAATAGGTATCCTTTTTCTTTACCTCCTTGAATCCGAAAAGGTAATTTTCGACCTGTTTGGTAAGTTGCTCTTCCACTTCAGCCGAACTGGCTCCCGGATAAACACCCACAACCAATCCCTGACGTATAGTGAATTGCGGAAATTCATTACGTGGCATCTTGATCAATGCCACCACCCCAAAGAGGATAAACAATACCACTAAAATATTGGTAATGTTGTGATAGCGCATTGCCCAGCCTATATAGCCTATTTTTTTCTGTTTCATAATAATCTTATTTTTGAACGAAGTATTCTTCACCTCATACGGTCGACACTCCGCTGCTGCTTATTTCCGGCAAATGCGTTACAAAGTTACCTTTCCGTTATCCGTCAGTTTGTGCATACCACTCACAACCACCTTGTCACCAACAGACAAACCCGAAAGAATCTGAACAAAGTCATCCTGATAATTACCTACCGTCACAACCCGTTTAGAGACTTTTCTTTGCGCTTCATTCACCACAAAAACATATTTATTGCCGGCATCATCCTGATCGACTGCCTGATAAGGAACGCCCAATACCGAACGGTTTTGCGGAGCATTCACTTTCACATCGCACACCATGCCCGGTTTTAGCAACATTCTGGAGTTATGCACCGTAATCTTCACTTCGTACGTGCGCGATACGGCATCGGCCACTACACCGACATTGGTCACTATGCCGTCAAATTCCTGATTATCGAGAGCCGATACGGAGAAAGAGGCCTTCTGTCCCTTCTTTATCAAATTGATTTCATTCTCAGGAACCGCTACCTTCACATATACCGTATTGATTTTCACCAGTTCGATAGGGGCCTTCAGATTGCCGAGACTATTCATTCCCGGTTCGATATTACGCGCCCCTATCACACCGCTTTCGGGAGCATAGAGGTTGCATTTCTTCAGATTGTTTTTGGCTAAAGCCGCCGAAGACTGGGCCTGTTGCAGATTCGACTCCATCTCCACCCATTTTACTTCGGGCAGACTTCCGTTATCATGAACCTGTTTCAGGCGGTGATATGCATCTTTGGCCTGCTGATATTTTGCCAGCGAAATTTCATACATACTTTGCGCGTCGGCTTTATCGACAACGGCTAACAATTGTCCTGCTTTTACAGGATCACCGGCATTCACCAACACTTTCAGAACAGTTCCCTGCGCCTGAAACGTCAGGGGAATGGTTTGTACCGCTTCTATCGTTCCGCTGTATTGCAATGCCCCCGAAGAGGATATCTGTTGCACAGATGCCACCTCCACTTTCGGTTCTGCAACCTTGTCCGTTTTTGCCTGACTACATCCTGCCAGTGTGAGGATGCTCAAAACTACATAAGCCACCTTCTTCATCTTGTCATAAATTAAATTTGAATTATCTTTGTTATCAAACAACACTCAAAACGTTTTTCGTTTTTTTGGTCGAATTCTGATTAAAAAAAATGGCATTATTTGCGTAATGCCTTAATAAGGTAATCGAGTAACACATTCAACCGGGTGTCCCAGTCAGGAATATGGTCGTCAATTGCCATATCCAGCACCAGACTTCGCATGGCACTCACCATCGAATAAGCCAGCAGATGCGCCTGATCGCGCAGCTCTTCACAAAACTCGCCCGATACAAATCCCGCAATAAATATATCTTCCACCATGGCAACCGATTTGGCATTCAACTCTTTAACAATATGATGCGTACGAGACAAATCGTCAATCGCCATCTCTTCCGTAACTATCTTATAGAGATTAACTTTGCTTTTTGCTATCTGAAAAGAAATCGAAAAATAGGCCTTCAGCTTATCTGAAGCTGTATTCGCCTGCCGTACAGCCTCTTTGGATAAATGATACACTTCGTTCATTTCTGTACGCAACACAGCATCAAAAATTTCCTCTTTACTCTTGTAATAATAATAAAGGGTACTCTTACCCTTCCCCATGGCACGGGCAATATCCTCCATGGTCGTCTTTTGGAGACCGTATTGCTGAAATAATTTTTGCGCGGTGACAATTATTTCATGCCGTAACAGTTCTTCTTTTGATAGTGCTGAATTCATTTTTCGACTAAAATCGTTTTCGAGTACAAAAATAGAATAGATAATCAGGACAACCATCATACAAATAGTTAATATTAATTAATCGAGCTGTTTTTTGATCTTCACTCCAACCTATCCCATTCTGAACGCCCTCTAACCACGTTTTTCGGGATACTTCCCCGACCTCTTCCAGATGGAATGACATTAAAAAGTTCCGAAGTCCGGCCGATACCGCTCTTCAAACAAGCTGAATAGCTCTCTTTTCGTCAAAACCTGATATAAAACATCCTTGCAGAAGAGAGTTTCTTACAATAAAACAATATATTTGTCCGTAGAATCATTATAAATCTAATTAATACTATCGAATCATGAAACATCTCATAATTGTTCGCCATGCCAAAGCCGAATTTCAGCAACCGGGAAACACCGATTTCGATCGCGCCCTGTGCAACCGGGGAAAAAGCGATGCGGTAAAAATGGCCAATCAACTATACAGCACCGAAATAACTCCGGACGCGGTAATTTGCAGCAGCGCCAAACGGGCTGTAGAAACAGCGACTGTCTTTGCCGAACAATATGGCATCGATAGCCTGATTAAAGAGGAGTTTTTGTATGGCGATTACAATTTCGCCGACATCAAACAACTGCTGATCGAAGAGGTTCCCTTAACCGACACCGTAATGATTGTGGGGCACAACCCGAATCTATCCTATATTTTAGCCAAAATGACGGGCGATTTTCATCAGCATTTGCCAACAGCGGCTGTTGCCATCGTCGACTTCGAAATAGAGAAGTGGGAAGAACTCACGGCATCGACAGGGGTCATGAGCACGTTCTTTTACCCCGACAAAGAGTCCTGAGCCGGTTTTCACGGAGAGAAAGCGAGGATAAGTACGATGAGCAATATAGTATGCTAATTACTTCCCTTTACTTATTTACATTCCGGACAAGAAATAGCAGCGTTTTATTTTTCAATTTATTATCAAACACAACCTAACATGCACTCACTAATTTCCTGTTGCGGCCTTGATTGTGCCGATTGTGGCGCCCGCAAAGCCACCTTGACAAACGATGACGAATTGCGCAAACAAACCGCCGAAGAGTGGTCGAAACAGTTCGGAGTTACGATTCCTTACGAGATTATCAATTGTACCGGTTGCCGCGAAGAGGGTGTAAAGTTTACCCATTGCAACGAATGCGGAGTACGCAACTGCGTAAAAGCAAAAGGGTACAATACCTGTGCCGATTGCGCCGAACTGGAAGGCTGCGACATCGTCGGAGGCATCCATCAACATGCTCCGTTTGCGTTGGAGAATCTGAAAGCGCTACAAAAATAGAATAGAATATAGCACACGGAATACACAGATTTAACAGATTACATCTCTGATTTTTTTCGTTACATCCGCGTATTCCGTGTGCCCCGATTATCGCTACGCGACTATATCGCTGATTCTTTCCGTTATCTCCGTGTATTCCGTGTGCTAGATTCCCTCTTTCTATTTCTTCTCCTTCAACAACTCTTCCAGTTTGATGAGTTCGTCGCGGTATTGGGCGGCTTCGATAAATTCGAGTTTTTTGGCGGCATCGTGCATCGCTTTGCGGGTCTTCTCGATGGCCTTTTCAAGGGCAGGGCGACTCATGTATTGTACCACAGGATCGGCAGCAACATTTGCAACATCCGGTTCCACGTATGCTTTCATCGCTGCTCTTTCGGCAGCCTGTTTGCCCAACACGGAGGTATGCCCCTTGCGGATCGATTTCGGCGTGATACCGTTGGCTTCGTTATAGGCCAGCTGTTTTTCGCGGCGGCGGGCCGTCTCATCGATCGTCAACCGCATACTGTCGGTAATCTTATCGGCATACATAATCACCCGTCCGTTCAGGTTACGCGCGGCACGGCCTGCCGTCTGTGTCAGCGAACGGTGCGAACGGAGGAAACCCTCTTTGTCTGCATCCAGAATGGCTACCAACGACACTTCGGGTAAGTCCAGCCCTTCACG
>CAZFTY010000273.1:0-4095 GCA_964521835.1 uncultured Microbacter sp. | reverse complement strand
GATCGATAATTTCGTAGCTCTCACGATTCTTCAACACACCATCCTGATGAATACCGGATGAGTGTGCAAAAGCGTTCCGTCCCACAATGGCTTTGTTGGGCTGAACCGGCATATTCATCAAACTCGAGATCATGCGGCTCATCGGCGTAATTTTCTGCGTGTTGATATTGGTATCGATCAGCAACTCCTTGTGACTCTTCAGAATCATGGCAATCTCCTCCAGAGAGGTATTGCCGGCACGTTCGCCGATACCGTTGATGGTAACCTCCACCTGACGGGCACCATTCATCACACCGGCCAACGTATTTGCTGTTGCCATGCCCAGATCGTTATGACAGTGCGTAGAGATAATCGCATTTTGAATGCCGTTGACATGCTCAAACAGGTACTTGATTTTAGCCGCATAATCTACCGGAAGGCAGTAACCCGTCGTGTCGGGAATATTGACCACGGTAGCACCGGCCTTGATGACCGCTTCCACCACGCGAGCCAGATATTCGTTATCGGTACGACCGGCATCTTCGGCATAAAACTCTACATCTTCCACGTAGCGTTTGGCATATTTTACCGCGGCTACGGCGCGTTGCAAAATCTCCTCCTGATTGGAATTGAATTTATAGCGGATATGATAATCGGATGTGCCGATACCGGTATGAATACGCTTCTTTTTAGCATATTGCAATGCCTCCGCAGCCACTTCTATATCTTTCTCCACGCCACGGGTCAACGCGCAAATAGTCGGCCAGGTGACCGCTTTCGAAATCTCAACCACCGAGTTGAAATCGCCCGGACTGGAGATGGGAAATCCGGCTTCAATCACATCGACACCCAAGCCTTCGAGCGCCTTTGCCACCTGAATTTTTTCCACGGTGTTCAACTGGCAACCCGGCACCTGCTCACCGTCGCGAAGCGTTGTATCAAAAATAAATAATTTGTCCATTATAATATGAAAATTTGAGAATTTGAAGATTTGAAAATGAAGCCTATTGGTATTATCACTACATTTTTCCTACAACGGGATTCTTTCCTAAATTTCAGATTCAATTATTAATTGTCACTTGTCAATTATACATTAAAAAAGCCTCCTCACACCAAAGTGAGAAAGGCTTTTTGTTTTTCTGAGATAATGTTTTTATAATCACATGCCGACTCACTTCTGCTTTTGGTAGCACAAGAGTAGTAGGCTTAGTAGTATCGAATTGAATGTTGTCATTTGATCGATTTTCTGAGTGCAAAGGTAAGCAGTTTATTTGGAATATGCAAATAATTTGTAACTTTTCCGGCTCAAAAAGAGAAAATCCGAAATTTTAAGCCAATAAAAAATTTCAATTCATCCACTATCGTTATATTCGTTTAGTTTATTCTGAACGAGTTAACAGTCGATACGGAAGTGTTACCCAGCTTATCTTTGGTCACAACTTTCCAGTAATAGGTTTTGCCGCTGGCCAGAGTTTGGGTGGCTGTGGCTGCCGTTTGAGAGGCTACCACCTGGGTTGCACCATTCGTATTATCCAGATAAAGGGCATAGCTCGCTATATCATTATCCGGATCGCTGCCTACCCATTGAAACGTGACCGAAACCGAAGCCGCCCCTCCTGAGTTTATAACCTGCCCCGATGTTGGCGCAGTAAGATCGGCCGAAAACGGTGCGTAACTGTTAGTGGAGGTACCCGATAGGTAGAACTTCCAGCTATCGCTCGTGGTCTTTCCCGTAGAGTTAATGGCCGATACACTCCAGGAATAGGGAGTATTGATAGCCAAACTAATAGTATCGCCCGTTTTGGTCGTTATATAGGCCGACGAAGTCTGTGTGGTGAGGTTTTTAATCACCAACTGGTAACTCTCGGCATCGCTGGCCGCCCCCCACGAAAAAATAACCGAAGAGGAGGTGGCCGTAACCGAAGTACCCTTCAAGCAAACGATATTATTAACCGGCGAAGACAATGTTGTAATACCAGGAGCTGGCGCCTGTTTTTGTACAGAGACAGGTTCATTATCTTTGCCACCACAACCCACCACAATAAGACCAAGTATAAAGCCAAAAATGTAACGCATTTTTATAGTATGTGTCATATGAATTATAAATTATTACTTATGAACTGTCAACGGTTAATTACCATTACTGTTTTACCACCCGTACATTACGGTGGATGACCGCACCGTTAACCCGTACCAGATAGATGCCATTTACAAAACCCGAGAGGTCCATCTCTATCACTCTGTTTTGAGGGACTTGATATTCGCGCTGACGCAACAGTTGTCCACTAAGCGAAACTACATCTACCGTCACGGCATCTTCGTTGCCGGGTACGCCAATCGTTATTTTGCCCGTGGTCGGATTGGGGAAGAGAGAGAGCTGTCCGTTCTCGTCGTTGTATACCGTCTCGTCGTAAACACCCTGGCACAGTTTGTCGGTATAGATGCGTATCCTGTTTTCGCCCGGCGACAGCGCTACCTGAACTGTACCATCCTGTGTCTGGGTGATTTTTTCATTGACGACGACGTAATAGTTTGCTCCACCGCTCAACGAGTACGCCATACTATTGGGCGCAGCGCTCACCTTCAAAACACTCAAATCTTCAGGTTGGGTAATGGTCACCGTAAATGTTTGTTCATAGTTCTCTAAAAAGTCGATTTTGAAAGTCAGCGTATAGGTATCCGGAGCAAGATTAGACAAACTAAATGTTTTATCGGTAAAGATGATAGACTTGTCATACGTCTTATTATTAGCCCCAACTACCCTAACACTATATTCATACAATTTATCCAGAGTCACCTCTATTTTGCCGTCATTTGTATCGCGACAGCTACAGTTGGTCGCCTGTACCTTATAATTTTGAGCTGTAACCACCTTGGACGCATTGACATTTACAAACACCGGTGATGACACTACGCTATCAGCAATACTCTTCAGCGTAATAGAATGATTACCTATAGCCAAATAATCAAACACATTACCAGATTGATAGGCTTTACCATCCAGACTATACAAAAATCCGGTAGCTGGAGTGACAGTGGCTGTACCAGAGAAAAAGGATGGATAGCTGGTTACCGAGCTACCATCCGGCTGAGTCACAACCACCTTAACAGCTTCAAAATTAGCCACCAGCGAACGGGCCGAAGTAACAGTAAAAGTATAACGTGATTTCGATGAAACCACAGTACCATTCTCAGTCCAGCCGGTAAAGACATAACCTGATTTTGGAGTGGCAGAGAGGGCACAGGAAGAACCTGTTGCATACCCCCCTGTACCAGTAATATTTCCTTGTAATGGGTCCACTGTAGCATTAATTATAAAGCCAGCTACAAAGTTGGCAATAAATGTATGCGCTGCATTTACAGTAAAAGTATAAGTTGCATTTGCTGAAGCTACTGTCCCATTTTCGGTCCAATTACTAAATATATATCCAGTGTTTGGTGTAGCCTTAAGAGTACAACTTGTGCCCGTTGCATAACCACCTGCACCTGTAACACTACCTCCTGTTGAAGAATTTGAAACAGCCGTAACCATGTATCCAGAAATAAAATTAGCCACTAATGTACGTGCCGCACTAACTTTAAAAGTATAAGTCACATCCTTAGAAACAACCGTCCCATTCTCAGTCCAATTGCTAAATAAATAGCCTGTATTTGCCATTGCCGAAGCAATACAGCTTACATCTGAAGCGTATCTTCCTGTACCGGTAGTGCGACCACCAACTGAAGGGTTGGTACTCATAGCAATTGTATAATCACCGGCATTGTTTTCTGTAAAGTTAGCTACAAGTGTACGATTTGCTGATACCGCAAATGTATAACTTGCATCTGTAGAAACTACCGTTCCATTTTCGGTCCAATTAGCAAAAGAATATCCCGTATTGGGTACAGCAGAAATTGTGCACTGATTACCGCTTAGATAACTATCTGCTCCATTTACATTACCACCTGTTGATATATCTACTGATGCTGTGATAGTATATAAAGGTACTTCTATGATATTTGCAAAATTTTTCCACTGATCAGAAGCAGCATAAAGCGACTTAGATCCAGTTGGAACATAAAGAGTGCAGGTCGATGTTGGGACAAAATAAAATATCGAACCTGCTAAAGAAATTT
>CAZFTY010000272.1:0-4097 GCA_964521835.1 uncultured Microbacter sp. | reverse complement strand
AAGGTGGTGTTTGTTATCTCAAAAGCTCGGTGAGTGCTCTAACCTGAAGAATGGGTGATGCCCTGTTGTACAATACATTATAGACAAACTCCATGATAGGCATCTTCACATGGTAGCATTCGTTAATCTCTTTGATACATTTTGTGCCGTAATATCCTTCGGCAATCATTTCCATTTCGAGCTGGGCGGTTTTTACCGAATACCCTTTCCCGATCATGGTTCCGAAGGTGCGGTTGCGGCTGAACTTTGAATAGGCCGTTACCAGCAGGTCTCCCAGATAGGCCGATTCGTCGATGCTGCGGTGCAGCGGATGAACGGCGTTGCAAAAGCGTTGCATCTCCTGAATGGCGTTCGAGATGAGCACGGCCTGAAAATTATCGCCATACTTCAAACCGTGGCAAATGCCTGAAGCGATGGAGTAAACGTTTTTCAATACCGAGGCATACTCGATGCCGGTCACGTCGTCGGTGGTGCTGGTTTTGATATAGCTGTTCGTAAAAACACAAGCCAGCTTGCGTGCTTTTTCACGGTTACTGCAGGCAATGGTCAGGTACGACAGACGTTCCAGCGCCACCTCTTCGGCATGACACGGACCGGCAAGAACTACCAGATTGTCTTTCGGTACCGACAAAAACTGATGAAAATAATCGGTTACGATTAGGTTTTCATCCGGCACAATGCCTTTGATGGCCGTGACGATTGTCTTTGTTTTTAAAGACTGACGCAGTTTTTTCAGGTGCATCTTCAGGAACGGCGACGGAGTGGCAAAGATCAGCGTGTCCGAATTTTTTACCACTTCGTTTATCTTGCTCGTAAAATTGATGCGATCGGTATCGAATTTCAATCCGGTCAGGTACGACGGGTTTTTGCTCAGCCGTAAAAATTCGTCGATCTGATCCTGACGGCGCATGTACCAGTTGATGCTATCCTGTGTGCTTAAGAGGATTTTAGCAATGGCAGTTGCCCAACTGCCACCTCCGCAGACGGCGATTCGACCGGGGGAGTACTCGGAACACTGTTTTTCACTATCGGCGACCATATCAACGGTTGTTAGCGTTTTCAATCCACGAAGTTACCTCTTCTTTTGTCGGATTGGTCAGTCCTGATTTTAATTTTTTATTGAGGCCGCACAAATCCTGATGGAGTTTGTTCGGGTTTTGATCTTTCAATGCGGCTACGGTGATAAAACCTGCCTTGTTGACAGTCTCTACCCATGCTTCGGGAATGCCAACCGACATGAAAGTTTCGGCGCTGTCTTTGCGAATCACCTTTTCAGGACGCATTTGCGGGAAGAGCAAAACCTCCTGAATAGCCACCTGATTGGTCATCAACATTACTAAACGATCCATACCGATGCCCATACCCGATGTGGGAGGCATACCGTATTCGAGCGCGCGCAAAAAGTCCTGATCGATAAACATCGCTTCGTCGTCGCCTTTTTCGCTCAGACGCAGCTGTTCTTCAAAACGGGCACGCTGGTCGATCGGGTCGTTCAGCTCTGAATATGCGTTGGCCAGCTCTTTGCCGTTCACCATCAATTCGAAACGTTCGGTCAGTTCCGGATTGTTGCGGTGGCGTTTGCAGAGCGGCGACATTTCGATAGGGTAGTCGGTGATAAAGGTCGGCTGAATGTAGTTGCCTTCGCACTTTTCACCGAAGATTTCGTCGATCATCTTGCCTTTGCCCATCGTTTCGTCGGCTTCCACGTTGAGCTGTTTGCACACGTCGCGCAACTGCTCTTCGCTCATGCCGTTGATGTCGATGCCGGTGTGTTCCTTGATGGCATCGATCATGGTGATGCGCTTGAACGGACGTTTGAAGCTGATGGTTTTGTCACCCACCTTAACTTCGTCGGTGCCGTTTACATCCAGACACACTTTTTCGATCATGGCTTCGGTGAAGTCCATCATCCAGTTGTAGTCTTTGTAGGAGACGTAGATCTCCATCGCCGTAAACTCAGGGTTGTGCGTACGGTCCATACCCTCGTTACGGAAGTTACGCGAGAATTCGTACACCCCTTCAAAACCACCCACGATAAGGCGTTTGAGGTACAACTCGTTGGCAATACGCAGGTACAACGGAATATCCAGCGCGTTGTGGTGTGTGATGAACGGACGCGCAGAGGCGCCGCCTGGAATAGGTTGAAGTACCGGAGTGTCTACTTCCACGTAACCCTGTTCGTTGAAGAAGTTACGCATGGAGTTGAATACCTTGGTACGTTTCATGAAAATATCTCTTACGCCATCGTTTACCACGAGGTCGACGTAACGTTGACGGTAGCGTTGCTCAGGATCCTCGAAAGCATCGTAAGCCACGCCGTCTTTGTATTTAACGATAGGAAGCGGACGAAGCGATTTGCTCAGCACGGTGAGTTCCTGTGCATGAACCGAAATCTCGCCCATCTGTGTACGGAAAACATACCCTTTAATGCCGATAAAGTCGCCGATGTCGAGCAGTTTTTTGAAAACGACGTTGTACATGGTTTTCTCTTCGTCGGTGCTGATGTCGTCGCGGGTGATGTAGATCTGGATGCGGCCTGCCGAGTCCTGAAGCTCTACAAATGAAGCTTTTCCCATGATGCGGCGGCTCATAATACGGCCGGCAATGGTTACTTCTTGTTGGGGTGCATCATCCTGAAAGGTAGATTTGATGTTATCCGATAGAGCCGTAACCTGATAAGCTGCGGCGGGGTAGGGTTCTATTCCCAGAGCTCTGAGTCCGTTTAAGCTTTCACGGCGCAGCTGCTCTTGTTCGCTAAGTTCCATAGGTTTATAAGTCAGTCAATATTAGTTGCGCAAAGATACGATTTTTTGGGCAAAAGCGGATGGAATCGGGGCACAATGTGCCAATCTGCTAATATGTCAATCTGCCAATCTGCTAATGTGCTAATATGACAATTGAATCTGAATTTGATCGGGAGATGGCTGCGATGGCATCTGCTCACTGTGTGTTTTAGGAGAACGCCTACAGCGTTCTGTTACGTTTGCTTACGTTCTTTCCCCCTGATTCATCGGGGTGCAAGAGAACCGGAACAAAGAGCTAAAACGCTGTCAGGCGTTTCCCCGTAGGTTTATTTTGATAGATCAAAATGCATCAATTCCAACCATTACAAAATCGTTAGTACTTGAATAAATTCATTGTCCTCTTTATAGCTATCATTCCAGATATATTTTACTTTTAATGTCGGAGCATGTCCTTCTGCAAGGAAGAATGAAGTTTCTGTAGATTCTTGAGGATTCAACATCTCAAAAGGAGTAAATTCCAGATCAAAAATTCCATCTTGCTCACTTAATAGTTCCAATCTGATATTATGGGCAGTAGACTTTCCTGCATTAAATATTTTAAGTGCTCCGTGTCCACCATTAGTAATTATATTGCCTTTAATTTGAGCTTTTTTATTTTCAATATCTTCTAATTCAATTTTCTTCAACTGGTAATCATTGAGTTTTTTTTCCTGGATCTTAATTTTTCTATCATGATAGAAATAAGTAAATATTGAACCTAAAATTGCGATAATTGATAGTATTAGGCTTGTGTTTTCCATGATTATTTGATTTTTATGTTTTTGTTGTTCTTAAATGCTTCTTTCATCTTGTTGAGAATTTCCGATTTAACTTCTTGTGCAATTTGTTGCTTTATCCTATCTTTATTCAATTCCAGTAGTTCGTTATATCCTCCGCGATATTCTTTGTTACAATTCATACATTTTATGTAAGACTTGTCCTCATTGAATTTAAAATGGGCATCACTACCACATGTAGCACAAATCAGTCTTAGTTGCTGTTTTGTTTCCATAGACATTAATGTTTTGTTTTTTGTTTAATGTTAATTGTATAGCTTTATTTCTATGAAATACAAAGGTATTTGTACTTTACACGTATTACAAGTAGTTTGTCGAAGAGTTATGATAAACTTATGATAAACCTATGATTCTTGCTTCTCTATAATTGCCTTGTGGTCATAAATCGGCAACTGATTATACAATACGTTTATTAAAAGCGCATCAATGATGATTAATGTCCAAATAATTTAATTTCACTTTCATCAAAATCACCTTCGTATACAGTTCCTCCGTTTGTATAGCAACTGTATTTGCC
>CAZFTY010000271.1:0-4107 GCA_964521835.1 uncultured Microbacter sp. | reverse complement strand
CACCGGCAATCTGGCTGTTTACCTGACACACAAAGAGCTGATCGGCGGGCAGAAGATTGCCATCACTGCATCCTATTTTGCCCTGCGGAGCATTTTGCGTTTGTTGACCGAACATCAGATTCAACCCGATAAACTGGTTGTTTTGACTGTCGCCGATCAAAAGATGATTCAGTTTGCGACCACCGATGATATAACGGCTTACCTGCAAACCGCGCCTGTTCCTGCCCGCGAAGACGACAAAGCGTTGATCGAAAAACTCAGTGCCATGAGTCGCGAAGAGCGTTGGGAATTCTGGTCGGCCGAACTTTCGAAATGTTTCAAGTGCTACGCCTGCCGGGCGGCCTGTCCGATGTGCTACTGTACCAAATGTATTGTGGAAGAGAACCGTCCGCAATGGATTCAGCCGTGGGCAAGTACGCTGGCCAATATCGAATGGCATATCAACCGCGCCATGCACATGACCGGCCGTTGCGCCGACTGTGGAGCTTGCGGAGCCGCTTGTCCGCTGGGATTGCCCATCCATTTGCTCAGTCACCAGATTGTGCAGGAGGTAACCGATAATTTTGCGCTGGATGTCAATCAGGCCGTGTCGGGCGACAATGCGCTTTCAACCTTCAAACCGGAGGATAAGGAGAATTTTATACGGTAGCAGCTCCAGCCCCCTAAATCCCCCTCAAGGGGGACTTTTAATCTGGGTTAACGAGCAAAATGAATCATTGGAAAAAACTCGAACGGAAATAAAAAACAAGAATCAATTTAAAATGCAGATTCTTTAAGTCCCCCTTGTGGGGAATCGAAGATCAGCGAAGCTAATTAGGGGGTTGTTGATAATATGAAAAAACGTTTCATTACTCAGGCATCGCTTCATCGCTGGCTTACGAAAATTGTCAGCGACGGGAAACATCTCTACGCTCCGGTGAACAAGGGTGCCAAGGTTGATTTCGGGCGTGTGGCTTCGGCCGACGAAATCGTATTCGACCATATCCAGACCACACAATCGGCGAAGTCGGTTGCATTTCCACGCACCGATGTGCTCTTTTCGTACGAAAAAGAGAAAGGCAAAGTTCAGCTCGAAAATGTCGACCTGAACGCCTATCCCGAAACGGTGGTTTTTGGTTTGCATCCCTGCGATGCTGCCGGATTCAATCCGCTGGGGGCTATCTTCAACTGGGACTACAAAGACGAACTCTACAATGCCCGTATGGAGCGCACTGTGGTGGTAACGCTGGCTTGCACCAAAGCCGATGAGTACTGTTTCTGTACTTCGGTCAATGGGGGTCCGGGAAATACAGTCGGGAGCGATATCCAGCTTACTCCGGTCAATGGAGGTTTTCTGGCCGAAATCCTGACCGAAAAGGGCGAAGCCTTGGTGAAAGCCGATGAGGCCATTTTTGAAGCCGATCGTGGTGATGTAAAGGAGGAATATCTGGTGAAGTTGCCGGAGAAATTCGATATTAAAACCGTTCAGGAGAAGTTGCAGACCGCCTTCGAGAGTCCGATCTGGAAAGTGCAATCGCAACGCTGCATCGGCTGCGGAGCGTGTGCGTATGTTTGTCCCACCTGCGCCTGCTTCGACATTCAGGAAGATGCGCACGGCACCAAAGGGAAACGACTGCGTTGCTGGGACTCGTGCGGATTCGCGCTGTTTACCCTGCACACCTCGGGACACAATCCCCGCCAAACGCAGGCACAACGTTGGCGCCAGCGCCTTTTGCACAAATTTTCGTATATGCCCGATCGCCTTTCGGTACGCGGCTGTACCGGTTGTGGCCGCTGTTCACGCGCTTGCCCGGTGGATATGAATTTATCGGAACATCTTTCCTCAATTTGAAAATTTGGGAATTTGAAAATGTGAAGATGGGAACAGCCTTTGATTTTATTGATTATGAAAAATGACAAGGATAATTTGATCGTCAACCTTTCGGTAGAATTTGCGTTGGCTATTATCGAATATTGAGAATTGCTGGAGGAAAACCGGAAATTTGTCATTGCCCATCAATTGCTTAAATCAGGAACTTCCATTGGAGCGAATGTTCGGGAAGCGCAAAATGCAGAGAGCAAGGTAGATTTCATTCACAAACTGAAAATAGCAGCAAAAGAGGCAGACGAAACAGAATATTGGTTGATTCTTTGTGAAAGGTCAAAGAATTATCCGGATCCTTCGGCTCTGAAAGAAAAATTGAACTCTATACACAATGTGATTTCAAAAATCATTATCACATCAAAAAAGAACTGATTAAGACGTACGCTTATGGATAATTTACAACATATTGAGGAGAATGGTATTTCTTCATCCTCAAATCCCCAAATCTCCACATCCTCAAATCTGTATTTGCCTTATCTGATGACCGTCGAGAAGGTAACGCAGGAGGCTCCCGGCGTGAAGACTTTCCGTTTGAAATTTCAGGATGAGGAGGCAGCAGAACAGTTCTCGTTCAGGGCCGGACAATTCGGTGAATACTCGGCTTTCGGCGATGGTGAAAGCACCTTTTGTATCGCTTCGTCGCCCACCCGCAAAGGCTATATCGAATGCACCTTTCGAGAAGCCGGTAAGGTTACTTCATCGTTGGCAAGGCTCGAAGAGGGCGATACGATGGGCTTCCGTGGCCCGTTTGGCAACACCTTCCCCATCGACCAGTGGAAGGGCAAAAACCTGCTCTTTATTGCCGGTGGTATTGCGCTTCCTCCCATGCGTTGCGTGATATGGAATGCGCTGGATACCCGTGAAAACTTTAAGGATGTGAGCATCCTCTACGGCGCCAAATCGGTGGACGATCTGGTGTACAAGCACGAACTGAAAGAGTGGGAAGAACGGTCCGATGTGAAATTAGTAACTACCGTTGATCCAGGTGGAGAAACTCCCGACTGGAAGGGCGAGGTAGGCTTTGTTCCTTCCGTACTTGAAAAGATGAATCCATCGAGCGAAAACACCGTGGCGATTGTGTGCGGTCCTCCGGTGATGATTAAGTTTACCTTTCCGGTGCTGGAAAAACTCGGTTTCAAGCCCGAAAATATCTATACCACGCTCGAAAACCGGATGAAATGCGGGGTAGGGAAGTGCGGCCGCTGCAACGTGGGCAAACTGTATGTATGCAAAGACGGGCCGGTATTTACCGGAGCCGAATTGCAGGCTTTACCTCCTGAATATTGATAATTCTTTGTTTTAGAAAAATTTTATTTATTGTGTTTAGGCTGAGGCTGCCATCAAACGATGGCAGCCTCAGTTTTTCTATCGGTAGTCTATCGGGAATATTTTCGTCGTCTCAGCAGGAAGAACACCGCGGCGAACAGCGCCAAAAGAAGGAGAGGTATGGCCAGATTGGTAATTTGCCACATGGTTCTACCCTCCGTGGTGGCCATGTTGTTGAGCAACCGGAGCGGAACCACACGCGACCGGAGTTCCAGCCAATTGTCGTCACCGCTGAGGTAGAGTACGGCGTTGACAATAAAATCGTGGTTGCCGTACTGGCGGTTGGCATAACTGTCAAATCCCAACGGTAATAGCTGCATGTTGTTTCCGCTTCCGTGTACCTCGTTGCGGATAATGTCTCCGTTGGCAATTACAATCATACGGGTCGGTTTGCTTTTTCGTACGATAGGAGACGATTGCACAATGCCCTGAGGAACCATTCTGTTGGCGAATGCTGAGGTGAAAGAGCCTTCGAGAAGTCCGCCGACCGGAATATTCTGAAAATGAAAATAGTTGTGGTCCTGGGGGTCGGGCATCTGTTTCAGATCGATCATGGAAGGTGGAGTAAGCGCGTGCGACGCGTTTGAGGTAGCCAGAAGCGCGGTTTTTTTAATCAGCGTATCTACTCCCACAAAGTCGATTGAAGAGGCAAAATTGGCCTTTACGGAGGCTAAATTGCGTGTAACGACATGGTAGGGAGAGGTGAGCAAAAGGGGCTGGTAAAACCATGGCATCGGTTTGAATTGGGGCTCGTCGCCCGGGCGAGATACATTGACCGGCATGGAGGCCCATTGCACATCCTGCACAATGTCGGGGTTGATGCGTATGCCGTAGCCGAAGAGCACATCGGCAAGGTTTACGTAAAGAGGGGCGATGGTTGCCTGGCCTGTTTGGGCAAGGTAGTTGTTGTCTATTCT
>CAZFTY010000270.1:0-4122 GCA_964521835.1 uncultured Microbacter sp. | reverse complement strand
ACAAGGGAGGGGAGCACTCTGCATTGATGGGAGTTCGTCTAATTTTGCTTTTATTTTTGAAGCAATAAGTTTCGGATCAGCTTTAACCTCTTCATTTGTAAAACGAATTACGGTAAAGCCAAAATCATTCAAAATTTGCGTTCTCTGTTGGTCTTTCTCTTTCTGTTGAGGAGTTAAATGCACCCCTCCGTCAATTTCAATAATCAGATTTTTTTCAAGATTGATAAAGTCGGCGATATATCCATCTACAATATGCTGTCTCCTTATTTTATATCCAATCTTTCCGGCTCTTACCTCCTCCCAAAGAATGGCTTCGGCTTCAGTCTGATTCGATCGCAATTCTTTTGCAATTTCAATAAGGAGCTTCCAGTTATGAGCATTCGTTGTAGGTTTGAAATTGCCTTTGGGGTTTGTTCCCCTCGCCTGTGGAGAGGGGTTAGGGGAGAGGTGGAAAGTGATTTCTGCACCTTCGCTACGTCCGATCCAGTTCTTCTGGGTCTCTTTCAGCGAGTCGGTCCAGTCGATGGTGTCGAGGCCGTCGAGCAGGCGTTGTGCGTAGGCCGAAACGCGCAGGCTCCATTGGCTCATCACCTTTTGTTCTACCGGATGGCCACCACGTACGGAGACACCTTCACTTACCTCGTCGTTGGCAAGTACTGTTCCCAGCGCAGGGCACCAGTTTACCATCGTATCGGCCTTGTAGGCGATGCGGTAGTTCATCAGTATTTCGCGCTGCTCTTTCTCGCTTTTGGCATTCCATTCGGCAGCCGTAAACGAAAGCTCTGTTCCACAAGCCGCATTTGCTCCTTCCGTACCATATTGTTCAAAATGGGCAATCAGTTCCGAAATGGGTTTTGCTCCCCCTCTTGTGGAGGGGGTTGGAGGGAGGCTATAATAGCTGTTGAACATCTGGATAAATGCCCACTGCGTCCATTTGTAAAAATCAGGGTTGCAGGTGCGCACTTCGCGGCTCCAATCGTAGCAAAAGCCGATTTTATCAAGCTGTTCGCGGTAGCGGGCGATGTTTTTTTCGGTGGTAACCGCGGGGTGCTGACCGGTTTGAATGGCATACTGTTCGGCGGGAAGACCGTAGGCATCGTAGCCCATGGGATGCAGCACGTTGAAGCCCTGCAAGCGTTTGAAACGACTGTAAATATCAGAAGCTATATATCCCAGCGGGTGTCCGACATGTAGTCCGGCTCCCGAAGGATAAGGGAACATGTCCAACACGTAAAATTTTGGTTTATCGTTGATTTCGACTTTGTAAGTCTGCTGTTCTTTCCAGAACTCCTGCCATTTTTTCTCGATTTCCCTGAAATTGTATTCCATATTAGCGATAGAGGTTGAGAGGCGGGCGGTTAAAATAGTTACACCCAGCTCTTTTTGTAGTTTAGGTTTTCGGAGTGCAAATTTACGGAAAGTTTGATAAAAAACAGAATGATAACAGTATGAGAGCAATAAATAATCAGTCGGGAGAGCTTTATTACAGAACCTTTATTCTAATCTTTTGCGGGCATATTAACCATAAATGGCTTCAGTCATGCAATTGGAAAGGTTTTCTTCTTCCCTACTTTTTGCGTACCTTTGGAAGCTATTAGAAAATTAAAGACTTAATGAAGTTTACAGAACTCAATTTGAATGAGAGTCTGCTCGATGCCATCTCGTATATGGAATTCGATGAGGCTACTCCGATTCAAGAATTTGCCATTCCTAAAATACTGGATAATAAAGATATTATCGCCTGTGCACAAACCGGTACCGGTAAAACCGCAGCCTTTGTGCTCCCCATTTTACACAAACTGATAGAGAAGCCGGCTCATGGAACCAATACGCTGATTATCGTTCCTACGCGGGAACTTGCCATTCAGATCAATCAGGAGATACAGGGTTTTTCCTATTTCGCGTCTATCGGATCGGCAGCCGTGTATGGCGGTGGCGATGGCGGTGATTATTCGCAACAGGAAAACGCGCTGAAAGCCGGAGCCGATATTATTGTGGCAACGCCCGGTCGTTTGATTTCTCATCTTGCCATGGGCAACGGTAATTTCAAACATTTGGAGCATCTGGTTCTTGACGAAGCCGATAAGATGCTGGACATGGGATTTATGGACGATATAGAGAAGATTATTACCTACATACCCAAGCAGCGCGAAACGTTGATGTTCAGCGCTACCATGCCTCCGAAGATCCGGTCGCTGGCAAAGAAAATTCTGGTCGATCCGGCCGAAATTTCGCTGGCAATCTCCAAGCCGGCCGAGAAAGTGGTACAGCATGTTTGTCTGGCGCACGATGCCCAGAAAAATGCAGCGCTGAAGCTGATTATCGATCGCCATCCCGACTATTCCAGCATCCTGATTTTCACCTCTGCCAAAAGCAAAGTGCACGAAATTGTGCGCGATTTACGTAAAAACGGCTATGCTTCACGCGGCATCTCTTCCGATCTGGATCAGGAACAACGCGAAGATGTGCTGATGGGTTTCCGCTCCAAACGTACCCGTATTCTGGTGGCAACCGACGTAATCAGTCGTGGTATCGACATCAAGGAGATCAATATGGTGATTAACTTTGATGTTCCGCACGATGCCGAAGATTATATACACCGCATCGGACGTACAGCACGTGCGAACACCGAAGGAGAGGCTTATACCTTGGTCAATCCGAAAGACATGCAGAAGATGCATCGTATCGAACAATTGATTGAGATGGAGTTGCCACGTTTGCAGTTGCCCGAAGAGTTCGGTCCGACTCCCGAGTGGAGAACGGATGACCCGGACAGAAAGAGACGCCCGTTCCGCAATCGTCAACGAAGCGAGGGAGAGAAGAGTGGCGAGGCTAAGAGCAAACATAAACGACCGTTTTATAGAAAGAACAAACCGAAGGCTCCGCCTGCTTCATAGCGCACAGAGACTATCCGATATATAGAGGCACCTGTTTGGGTTCATAGCATGAATCCGAAGCAGGTGTTTTTTTTGTGGGAAAAATGAAGGCTTAATTAATTTTAAAAGAGTCGTTGCTTGTTTATTTTCATTGCTTTGCAACCTTTTCGTCATCGATTTGCAATAAAAAAATGCGCTCTTTGCAGTAAAGATTTTAATGTGAAAGCAATTGTAAAACAGAGAAGTTTAGTGAACAGAGAAGTAAGTTGGCTTTTCTTTAACCACAGGGTGTTACAGGAAGCCTCCAATCCCAATGTGCCTCTACTGGAGAGACTTCGGTTTCTGGGGATTTATTCCAATAATCTGGACGAATTTTTTCGTGTGCGCGTAGCGGCATTGCATCGGGTATCGGAGGTCAATGCGGTGGTATATCCCACCAAAGAGAACCCTGCAATCGTTTTGAAACAAATTGCCAAAATGACTGCTGCATTACAATCGGAGTTCGATTCGGTTTATGACGGCATTGTGGAATCGCTGAAACAGCAACAGGTATTCATTGTGACGGAGAGGGAACTGGACGAAGCTCAAAAGGCTTTTGTAAATAATTATTATCGAAAATCTCTGGCAGATACGGTTACTCCGATGATGATTTCACGGATGATTCAACTGCCGGCACTTGCCGATTCTCAGATTTATTTGGGAGTGAGATTGTCGAATGAGGGCAACGCCAAGAAAAAGGAGTTTGCCGTGATCGAAATTCCTACTGCCGATTATCCCCGTTTTCTGGAATTACCGGAAACGGACGGTAAAAAATTCTTCATCTTGTTGGACGATGTGATGCGACTTTGTCTGCCTTCAATTTTCAGTAGTCTGCCCTACGATCGGTTCGATGCTTATACGTTCAAAATAACCCGGGATGCGGAGATGGATAGCGAATCGGAGCTGGGCGAAAGTCTCATAGATAAAGTGGCCAAAGGGGTTAAAAGCCGACGTTGGGGAGATCCCGTACGGTTTGTATACGATGAAGCCATGTCGTCCGATTTGAAAAAAATGATTTTGGGCCGGCTTGGATTCAAAAAAACAGACACTCTGGTTGCCGGAGGGCGTTATCATAATTTCCGCGATTTTATGAAGTTTCCCTCGGTTGGAATACCCGGTTTTCTCTACGAACCGTGGAAGCCTGTGTCGAATAAGAGTCTGGCATCGGCAGCATCGATGATTAAGGTCATTGAGCAGGAGGATCATT
>CAZFTY010000269.1:0-4143 GCA_964521835.1 uncultured Microbacter sp. | reverse complement strand
GATATGCCCATCGGCATCCTTACGTCACTGATCGTGTGCACCATACTTTACATTGCTGTCAGTCTAACGCTGACGGGCATTGTAAACTATAAAGAGTTGAATGTGCCGGCACCGATGGCATTGGCAATAGACACGGCAGGTCCGGGTTTAGCATGGTTACGCCCGGTGCTCAAGATTGGCGCTATAGCCGGTTTAAGCTCTGTCGTTTTGGTTTTGCTTCTGGGTCAGTCGCGTGTTTTCTTTACCATGGCCAGCGACGGTTTACTGTGGAAGAGTTTTGCAAAAGTGCATCCGAAATATAAAACGCCTTACATCACCTCCATTGTAACGGGTAGTTTTGCCGCTCTTTTTGCCGGTTTATTCCCAATTGGTCTGTTGGGCGAATTAGTTTCCATCGGGACTTTATTAGCCTTCGTAATCGTATGTATCGGTATTATTATTCTCAGGAAAACTGAACCGGATGCTCCCCGTGGGTTCAAAACTCCCTGGGTTCCGGTAATTCCTGTGTTGGGAGCGATCGTTTGCTTTGCCGAAATGGCATCGTTACCCAAAGACACCTGGATTCGCCTTTTTGCATGGATGGCTATCGGATTTATCATCTACTTCACCTACAGCCGCAAACACAGCAAAACCAGACAATACCGGCAAAAATAGATGTCCGGATCAATAACAGGTTCGTTGGAATACAAAAAACGTCGCAAACAACTAAGTGCTTGCGACGTTTTTTATTGTGCGTGAAATAGCTTAAAAGACTTTCATCATTTTAGATACTTCTCCGTTTATCATGTTGGCAAAATCGTCGGGAGTCATGGTACCCTTATCGCCTTCGCCCTGTTTACGAACAGCAACGACACCGGCTTCCATCTCTTTTTCGCCTACCACCAAGAGGTAAGGAATACGCTTCAATTCGTTGTCACGAATTTTACGACCGATTTTTTCGTTACGATCATCCACTGTAACACGAACATCCTGTAAAAAGAGCGCTTTAGCCACCTGGCGGGCATAATCGTTATACTTTTCACTGATCGGAAGAACGACAGCCTGATCGGGAGTCAACCACAACGGGAATTTACCGGCAGTATGCTCAATCAACACAGCCACAAAACGCTCCATCGAACCGAAAGGTGCACGGTGAATCATCACCGGACGGTGTTTCTGGTTATCTTCGCCAGTATATTCCAACTCGAAACGTTCCGGCAGGTTATAATCCACCTGAATGGTACCCAGCTGCCAGCGACGACCGATAGCATCTTTCACCATAAAATCGAGTTTCGGTCCGTAGAACGCAGCTTCGCCGAGTTCAACTTTCGCCTTCAGACCCTTTTCTTTACAAGCCTCCACGATAGCGCTTTCGGCCTTTTCCCAGTTTTCGTCCGAACCGATATATTTTTCTTTATTATTGGGATCACGCAATGAAATCTGAGCTTCAAAGTTTTTGAAATCCAATGCGTTGAAAATAATAAAGATAATGTCCATCACTTTCAGGAACTCTTCCTTCAACTGATCGGGGCGACAGAACAGGTGAGCATCGTCCTGAGTAAAGCTACGCACGCGGGTAAGTCCGTGGAGCTCCCCACTCTGCTCGTAACGGTAAACCGTTCCGAATTCGGCAAAGCGCAAAGGCAGATCTTTGTACGAACGGGGTTTGAACTTGTACACTTCGCAATGGTGCGGGCAGTTCATCGGTTTCAGCAGATACTCTTCACCCTCTTCCGGTGTGTGGATAGGTTGAAAAGAGTCTTTGCCATATTTTGCATAGTGACCGGAAGTCACGTACAACTGTTTGTTTCCAATATGCGGAGTAATAACCTGCTGGTAATCGAAACGACGTTGAATTTGTTTCAGAAAATCTTCCAGACGGAGACGCAAAGCGGTTCCACGCGGTAACCAGAGAGGTAATCCCTTCCCTACCGTTTCGGAAAACATAAACAGTTCCAGCTCTTTACCTATTTTGCGGTGGTCGCGTTTTTTAGCCTCTTCCAAAAGAACCAGATACTCATCCAGCATCTTCTTTTTGGGGAAGGTCACACCATAAATACGGGTCAGCTGTTTGCGTTTTTCGTCTCCGCGCCAGTAAGCTCCGGCTACGCTGAGCAATTTAATAGCCTTAATTTCGCCGGTATTCGGCAAGTGCGGGCCACGGCACAAATCGGTAAAATTGCCCTGCGAATAGAGTGTGATCGTTCCGTCGGACAAATCGCTGATTAACTCTGTTTTATACTCGTCGCCTTTGGCACCGAACAATGTAAGAGCATCTGCTTTGGAAATATCTTTACGGACGATAGTCTCCTTTTTAGCAGCCAGCTCAATCATTTTTGCTTCGATAGCAGGCAAATCGTTTTCTTTGATAACCGTCTCACCCGGATCCACATCGTAGTAGAACCCGTTTTCGATAGCCGGACCGATACCGAACTTGATGCCGGGATAGAGTTCCTGCAAAGCTTCGGCCATTAAGTGTGCCGATGAGTGCCAGAAGGCATGTTTGCCCTCTTCATCATCCCACTTATGCAACCTGATGGCGGCATCCGTTTCTATCGGGCGGGTGAGATCCCAGAGTTGATCGTTAACACTAATGGCCAACACCTCTTGAGCCAAACGGGAGCTGATACTTTCAGCCAATTGTTGTCCGGTTATTCCTTTTTCAAACTGACGAACCGAACCGTCGGGAAATGTGATATTAATCATGTTTTTTGAACCTTACAAATGGTTTTTTATTTAATGGTGCAAAGATACGTTTTTTTTAGAAGCACACCGTATCTATCTCCATTTAGAATTCACCAAAATGCTACGGTAAACAGCGATCCTTCACAAAACCTGATTGCTCCGGAAGATTTATCTACCGAATGATTTTTGAAACGACTTCTATTCCAATCGGATCAAAAAACTGACGTATCTTTGCAATTCATTACAGAATCCTATTCATGAAGAGACCCATCGAACTGCTATCGCCTGCAAAAAATGCTGAAACAGGCATCGAAGCCATCAACCACGGTGCCGATGCCGTTTACATCGGAGCGCCCAAATTCGGAGCACGCGCCGCTGCCGGCAACTCCATTGCCGACATTGAAACCCTGACTACCTACGCGCATCGTTTCGGAGCAAGGGTGTATGTGGCGCTCAATACCATTTTGCACGACGACGAACTGGCCGAGGCCGAACGGATGGCCTGGCAGCTTTATCGTGCCGGTGCCGATGCGCTGATAGTGCAGGATATGGCTCTCCTGAAGATGAATCTGCCGCCTATCGAACTTCATGCCAGTACACAGACCAACAACCGCACCGCGGAGAAGGTGAAGTTTCTGGAAGAGGCCGGGTTTGCTCAGATTGTGCTTGCCCGAGAACTGTCTCTGAATCAGATACGAACAATTGCGACAACAACCAAAGCGCGCATCGAATGTTTTGTACATGGAGCTTTGTGTGTGAGTTACAGCGGACAATGTTATGCCAGTCAGGTCACACGCGGACGCAGCGCCAACCGTGGCGAATGCGCCCAGCTTTGTCGTTTGCCCTACACACTGGTCGATGGTTCCGGCAACCGTTTCTCGCCCGAAGGACACCTTTTGTCGTTGAAAGATCTCGACCTCTCGGCTCATCTCGAAGCCATGATGGATGCGGGCGTTTCGTCGTTCAAAATAGAAGGCCGCCTCAAAGAGACGGACTATGTAAAAAATATAACCGCCTACTACCGGCAAAAACTCGACGCGTTGCTCGAAAACTCGGACAAATACGTAAAAGCGTCGCTGGGCAGGTCTACCCACTTCTTTACCCCCGATCCGCAGCGCACTTTTCAACGTGGCGCTACCAGCTATTTTCTGACGGAACGTAGTGCGGGATTAGTGCAAACGGCTACGCCAAAGTCGATTGGGCAACCGATAGGTATTGCGAAGCGGATAGAACGGAACTCGTTTACAGTGAAAAGCCTTGTACCACTGGCCAATGGTGACGGGCTCTGCTATCTATCTCCCGACGGCCAGTTTACCGGCATTCGCGTCAACCGCGTGGATGGTGATAAAATAACGCCGCTCAAGATGCCTCACCTGAAAAGCGGAATTATGCTCTACCGCAACTTCGATCAGGAGTTCGATAAACTGTTGGCAAAAAAATCGGCGGAACGTAAAATTGCGGTGGCGGTCACTCTCCGGG
>CAZFTY010000268.1:0-4160 GCA_964521835.1 uncultured Microbacter sp. | reverse complement strand
TATCCCGACGGGAATGCGTATAAAATGGTTGTGATTTGCTTTCAGAATTATATCTTTGACCTATTGATAACAACTCACGTAGGCATACCATCCCTACTCTCCGGTTGTGATTTGCTTTCAGAATTATATCTTTGACCTATTGATAACAACAGTTGTCATTTTTTTTATTTCATCATAACTGTTGTGATTTGCTTTCAGAATTATATCTTTGACCTATTGATAACAACAAAAATACTATTACGGGTGGAGTGCGCGGGTTGTGATTTGCTTTCAGAATTATATCTTTGACCTATTGATAACAACAGAAAATAGAAGATCAAGCACCGAAAGTAGTTGTGATTTGCTTTCAGAATTATATCTTTGACCTATTGATAACAACTAACACGTGAATGTCCGATATGTCATACTGTTGTGATTTGCTTTCAGAATTATATCTTTGACCTATTGATAACAACAACAAAAAAGCAGAAACTGGCAAATAAGAGTTGTGATTTGCTTTCAGAATTATATCTTTGACCTATTGATAACAACATACAACAATCTACAACGCTAACCACAGAGGTTGTGATTTGCTTTCAGAATTATATCTTTGACCTATTGATAACAACTAATCTTAGTATTAGGAACTGCAACAGCAAGTTGTGATTTGCTTTCAGAATTATATCTTTGACCTATTGATAACAACCAGCCCAATATTTTCTATTTCTTGCAGATTGTTGTGATTTGCTTTCAGAATTATATCTTTGACCTATTGATAACAACAAACCAAACCGTTTACTACGGAAAGATAACGTTGTGATTTGCTTTCAGAATTATATCTTTGACCTATTGATAACAACTCAGACGGAAAGAGGTGTTTTATATCCATTGTTGTGATTTGCTTTCAGAATTATATCTTTGACCTATTGATAACAACCAGGAGATGGCCTTTAGTCCGGAAACGGATGTTGTGATTTGCTTTCAGAATTATATCTTTGACCTATTGATAACAACAATTACATTAAGCAAAAGAACACATCTATGGTTGTGATTTGCTTTCAGAATTATATCTTTGACCTATTGATAACAACGAGCTAGCGGATTTCGCCCAATAGATATAGGTTGTGATTTGCTTTCAGAATTATATCTTTGACCTATTGATAACAACATCGTCGGGCTTCAGTCTGAGAATGACAGTGTTGTGATTTGCTTTCAGAATTATATCTTTGACCTATTGATAACAACGGTGATGTTTCTACAGTATCACGTTGTATGGTTGTGATTTGCTTTCAGAATTATATCTTTGACCTATTGATAACAACCTTTTATTGTACCGGTACCTGATACTTGAAGTTGTGATTTGCTTTCAGAATTATATCTTTGACCTATTGATAACAACAGATGCAACGATATGGATGTATTTTCGGCTGTTGTGATTTGCTTTCAGAATTATATCTTTGACCTATTGATAACAACTTCACGATGCAATATACAAAACGTTTCGTGTTGTGATTTGCTTTCAGAATTATATCTTTGACCTATTGATAACAACGAATGTTTAAATTCAAATAAAGAACTTGATGTTGTGATTTGCTTTCAGAATTATATCTTTGACCTATTGATAACAACTTATTTTCATTGTCTTGTTTACAGTTTTTGGTTGTGATTTGCTTTCAGAATTATATCTTTGACCTATTGATAACAACGATAAGGAGCTGGCAAATGCAAGGATCGCAGTTGTGATTTGCTTTCAGAATTATATCTTTGACCTATTGATAACAACTTCAATCATGAAGCCTACTACCTGTCTTAGTTGTGATTTGCTTTCAGAATTATATCTTTGACCTATTGATAACAACACAAAAAAAGATAAATAATGGCATCATTAGTTGTGATTTGCTTTCAGAATTATATCTTTGACCTATTGATAACAACTAATTTGATTTTTGGCCAGTAGTGGCGAAGTTGTGATTTGCTTTCAGAATTATATCTTTGACCTATTGATAACAACGCATTTGACGCTGCAAATGGAGAGTATGAAGTTGTGATTTGCTTTCAGAATTATATCTTTGACCTATTGATAACAACCAGTTGTAGTCGATATAATAGTCGTAGAAAGTTGTGATTTGCTTTCAGAATTATATCTTTGACCTATTGATAACAACAGACCTACCTGTAATAGTCAGTTTGTTATGTTGTTACGATCAAAAATAGGATGAAAAAATCAATCGGTTTGTCATGTTGTTATCTCAAAAAGCCTGCGGTTTTTCAATCGCAGGCTTTTTTGTGTCTATACTTTTCCGTATAGTCTCCTATACCGCTCCTTTCTTCCTTGAGTGGGGGCTCTTTCTATAGGTATTACAGCAATATTATATAGATATCATAGTGTTATTATATAGATAATACAGATATAAATATCATTGTATCATTATTGCGTTAGTTTAGGGTAAATAAATCAATTTGCTATTTTCTACTGTATATTTGTACCGAAGTGATAGGCTGTGTAAAGAATAAACTGACTAAAATAGAGGTATATGGCACGAGTAAAAAGTACATTGCAGATAACCGGTAGTATCAATGGATTATCGTTTTATACGATACGCGGAGGTGATACTGTATACGTACGCACCAAAGGTGGTCCATCGGCGAGGCGAATGAAAGTGGGAGAGGAATTTGCCACGGTTCGCAAACATCAGGTCGAATGGGAAGCGTGTGTGAAGTTTTCGAAGATGTTGAAGGGGACAGTAGGAGAGGTCGCCAAACTGGGCGATTTCAACGTTTCGCCCGTCTGGAATGGCTTGGGGAAAAAGATCATGGCATTGGATGTCGAGCATCCGGTGGGCGAACGCAGCTTGCAAGTTACGCGGTGTCCCGACTGGCTTGCCGGGTATAACCTGAACCGGAGATTTCCCTTTAATACCATATTCAGGGGTGGTTTGCAGCTGGATATCGATACGCAGCAGCAGAAGCTGCAGGTAGCCGTGTCGCGTATCAATACGGCAAACGATCTGTATAATGTGCAGAAGCTGCCCTATTTCCGGTTGGTCTTTTCATTCGGCTATTTGTCCAATCAGGTCTGTTTCCCCGATGCCAAATATCAACGCTATTCGTCCGAAAAAGGGGTGACAGAGATGGATTCGCGCAGCACGGTTACCGACTGGCTCCCAACTTTCGGCATTATAGAATCGCAGACCATTGAAATTAACCTGGATGTCCTGTTGCCGGATGAGAAAAAAGAGGTCGTTCTGTTTGTGGCTTCGGCCGGAATCGAATTCGGAACGATAGGAATGGGGAATGCAGTGGAAGCGGTGAAGCATGCTTGCTGCGGTAAAATTATGCAGGTGAAATAACAAAGGCGAGTTGCCCCGCCTTAAATGTTTTTACAACTGAATTGTATATTTGGTTGAAAATAAGTGATGTGTCTCGTGTAATAGTGTTTTGTGTGAATGCGTAATTTATGGATTATATGAGTTGTATTTTGATAAATAAATTTAATGAACTAACTTTAGCGCAAAAATAAACCCCACGGAAGTACGCGGGGTTAAAGGAAACAAATCCTTCGGCTTATAGCCTTGTTGTGATTTGCGAAGCAAAGATAATAGATACTTTTTGAAAAATGCAATATTATGGCAAAAATTTTAGGTTTAGATTTAGGTACCAATTCAGTCGGTTGGGCTATTCGTGAAACTGAATTATTTGGACGAAAACAATTTTATGAATTGTTTCAAAACGACAAATATGAAAAACTCAAGGATGGTTCTAGTTTAAAAGAATTGAATCTTGACAATGAGATTGTTGATTATGGAGTTTGCATTTTTCAAAAAGGCGTTGGAGATGGAAAATCGGGAGAGTTCTCTTTGGCGGCAGAAAGAAGAAAAAATAGAAGTAAACGTCGATTGTACAATGCAAAGAGATATAGAAAGTGGGAGCTATTGAAAGTTCTCGTTGACAATAATATGTGTCCATTGACGATAGAAGAGCTTCGATTGTGGAGTATTGGTAATTGGATGCAAATAAATGGAAAATGGAAGAATTTGGGGCGTGCATATCCCATACATAATGAAAATTTTCAACAATGGCTTGCGTTTGATCCTGCAATTTTTGGAAATAAAGGTGTTTCCAATAGTCAATACTTCGGTAAATAATTAATTAACTATCTCAAAAACAATGAGTTATATTAA
>CAZFTY010000267.1:0-4161 GCA_964521835.1 uncultured Microbacter sp. | reverse complement strand
GGTTATGGTCGTGGAATCCATTATGTACAGACGCTTCATGTCGGCTTTGCTCAACTGGCTGTCCGATAAAACGCAGGCATATTGCTTGTAAAGCATTTTGTAAATACTGCCAAAGAATGAACTCTCACGCCGTTTGTTTGCATCAGCCAAAGTGCTACGCTTAGCACTGTAATTTATACTCAAATGAGATAGTTTGGTCGCATTAGAAAGCAAACTGATAACCACTTCTCGTAATGAATCAAAACCACCAATAACGGCATAGAGCATGGTAATCAAATGTGCCTGGCCATCGAGTTTCTTTACGTATCTGTCTGCTTGTTCAGACTTAGCAAGTCGTCGAATTGCTCCCTTATCTACAAAATGTAATAGTTGTCTGAATATCGGCTGTCCGATAAAATGTTTATCTTTGCTCATGTTATATATTTAGAGTGTGGTAACTTCAAATATACAACTTTGGAGCTGATCTGTATAGGTTGGCTCTTTTTTTTACCTAATGACTAAACTTTTATCGGACAACAATAAATATATACAGCGCTAAAATATAACACATTACTACCGGAAAACGATTGACAGATACGCGATATAAGTTAATGATTTTTGAGGAGTTTTACAATAACTCCTATTTTTCGGACTGAATAGCGTAAAAATAAAAAAGAGCGTATTCTACCAAACTGTTATTTTTTACTTATATTTGGTGTTGAATGTACACTTATCATGTATTTTTGTTTTTCAATAAATTAAAATACAACACATTAACCTAATACTACCTTACCATGAAGAAGCTCTTTATTCTTGTCATGTCCGGTATTTTATCGTCGGTCATGATGGCTCAGACTTCGGAAAACAGTTCGCAGCCTGTTGTTAAAAAACAGCTGGTACCTACAGTAACTATTCCCGCTCCGCCGGGTTCAAAAGGATTCGGAATGGCTCCGGCAACCAGACCTGCCAACAGCAAGGCTCCGGCTCCGCGTCCGATGCGCGGAAGCGCCAGCGCCAACGATCCCCGCGAAATAACCACTATCACGCTTGGCGAGATGAGCATGAGCGATCCCTACGTTTTTGCCGATCCGGCCACCAAAACTTACTACCTCACCGGAAGTGGCGGAGCAATTTACAAAAGCAAAGATCTGAAAACATGGACAGGCCCTTATGGCGCCTACGATACCCGGGGTACCTGGATGGAGGATGCCAAGTTTGTGGCAGCAGCCGAAATACATCAGGTAAACGGCAAATACTATTATGCCGCTTCGTTCGGTAGCAACGAGTTGGTAGACGTGGTTCCCCGTCGTTACAATGTGCGTCGCCATCAGACTATGATTCTGGAAGCCGATAAGGCCGACGGATCCTACAAATTGAAAAATACCGACCCGAATTACGACTACCTACCTCATAGCTGGGACATTATCGATGGCACCATCTACGTGGAAAATGGACAACCTTACATGGTTTTCGTGCACGAATGGATGCAGACATTCGACGGTACGATGGAATATGTAAAACTCTCGCCCGATCTTAGCAAAACCATCAGCGAGCCGGAGATGCTCTTCCGTGCCAGCGAATCGCCCTGCCCGTTAGAAATGGTGGGCAATGGCGAAATGACCTATGGCCTCAAATTGCCGGGTTGGGTTACTGACGGGCCGGAAATGTTCCGTACCAAAACAGGCAAATTAGGCATGTTGTGGGCATCGTGGGGAGCCAAACGCTACCTGCAATGCGTGGCTTATTCGCAATCGGGAACCATCGAAGGCCCCTGGATTCAGGAACCGAAGCCGTTTATCGACAATAATACGGGACACGGCATGTTCTTCACCACCTTCGAAGGTAAACGAATGTTTATCGTACACCATGCCGATGGCGACGGCCCGCGTAAGCCTCAGATCTGGGAGGTCGACGATTCGGGCGACAAAGTAGTTCTTGGAAAAAGATTCATCTAAACCTTTTATAGATATGATACGTTTTACAAATAACCGGACAGCCATTCTGTTGATTGCACTGTCGCTTACATCTTTTCAGGGAGTCGCTACGGCTCAACAGCACGATCAGTCGGAAAACCGCAGTAAAATAGTTCCCGGCGAACAGGCTCCTCCTGCCAACCCGGGACAACGGAATTTTGGAGGCATGATTCCTTCATCCGGAGCGCCGAGACCAGCCAGAAGACCCATGACACCGCGCCCCGAACCGAAAATTGAGACAGTGGCGTTGGAACAACTCTCCATGAGTGACCCCTATATCTATCCAGACGAGAAGAGTCATACCTACTATCTCACCGGCACGGGTGGCACTCTCTACAAAAGCAAAGATCTGAAAATGTGGACAGGGCCCTACCCGATCATCGATCTGTCGGGAACCTGGATGAATGGCCTTTTTGTGGCCGCTGCCGAAATTCATCGCATCGGCAATAAATATTATTATGCCGGTACGTGGAGCGACCACAACCACCTGATCGAATATGTTCCTTTGCGCTACAACGTGCCGCGCAATCAGACTCAACTGTTGGTAGCCGATTCGCCCGAAGGGCCTTACAAACCGTTGGTGGCCAATCATGAATTTTGTCTCGGCCCGGAAAACTGGGATATTATCGACGGAACGCTTTACGAAGAAAATGGCACGCCATACATGGTTTTCGTCCACGAATGGACACAACTTATCGACGGTACAATGGACTATATTCCACTTTCAAAAGACTTGACCCACCGTACCGCCGAACCCACTACGATGTTCCGTGCCAGTGCAGCCGCGTGGTCGAAAGAGATGAACAGCATTGGCGAAGCGACATTTGGATTGAAGATGCCCGGTTGGGTGACCGATGGTCCCGAAATGTTCCGCACCAAGACCGGCAAACTGGGAATGCTGTGGTCGAGCTGGGGCGAACACCGGTATGCGCAGGGCATCGCCTATTCTGCCTCCGGCAGCATCAAAGGCCCGTGGGTACACGAGACAGAGGCATTTAAAGGCGACAACTCCGGCCATGGAATGTTGTTTACCACTTTCGAAGGCAAACGATTGTATATTGTTCATCATGCCGAAGGTAACGGCCCTCGTAAACCTCAGATCTGGGAGGTCGACGATTCGGGCGATAAGCTTATATTGGGCAACAGATACCTTTAATTCATATTCACCGTTTAATTTTTATACAAATGAAGAAAATCACACTATTGGTGGCAGCATTTGTTATGTGCGCCATGGCATCGGCTCAGTTTGCCGGTATTCAGCAACGTGGTCCGCAGGAAGAGGCGCTTCCCGAAGGATTCAAACCGAGTTCTACCAACATTTTCCTTGCACAGTATCCGGCCGTCAATGCCACTACACGGCAGGTTATGTTTCGTGTCAACGCTCCTACGGCTCAAAAAGTACAGATCGATTTGTGTAACAAAAAATACGACATGGTGAAGGATGAAAAGGGTGCGTGGACATGCACATCCGATCCGCAGGTTGTGGGCTTTCACTACTATGCCGTACTTATCGACGGAGTTCCGGTGATGGATCGCAACACCGATGCCTATTTCGGTAGTAACTGGAAATCATCGGGTGTAGAGATTCCCGAAGGGCCGGAAGGTAACTATTACAGGTTCAATAAAAACATTCCCCACGGACAGATTCGTTCTCTGTTCTACTGGTCGGAACTCAATGGACTGGAACGTCATGTGAATGTCTATGTGCCGGCCGAATACGAACAGAATCCGACTAAAAAATATCCGGTTCTGTATCTGCTTCACGGTTGGGGCGAAGATGAAAACGGATGGTCGAATCAGGGGCATGTAGGCAACATTATGGATGGACTGATTGCCGCTAAAAAGGCCGTTCCGATGATTATCGTGATGGATTGCGGCGATATCAAGACCAATCCGGATGTACGCAAAGCTGCGACCAACGATGTTACTCAAATTTACATCAAAGACCTGATGCCGTTTATCGAAAAGACATTCCGCACGCAGGCCGACCGTGATCACCGCGCCATGGCAGGTTTGTCAAGAGGCGGCGGACAAACAACCTCTACCGTATTTCCCAATATGGATAAATTCGCATGGATGGGAACCTTTAGCGGTTTCTTTATGGGCATGAGAATGGGTGGCAACAACGCTGCCCCTGCTCCCGATATGAAAACACAGGTTGAAACATCGTTCAACGGTGTGTTTAAAGATGCTACGGCTTTCAACAACA
>CAZFTY010000266.1:0-4161 GCA_964521835.1 uncultured Microbacter sp. | reverse complement strand
CCCAACACATTCGATATATGAGCCACCGAAATCAGTTTGGTTTTGGGCGAAATCAGCTTTGAGAACGCTTCCATATCGAGCTCACCCCGTTCGTTGAAGGGAATCACCTTCAATACAATTCCTTTGCGGTCGCGCAGCAACTGCCAGGGAACGATGTTGGCATGATGTTCCATGCCGGTAATCAGAATTTCGTCGCCTTCGTTGCAAAAAGTCTCACCGAATGAAGTAGCGATGAGGTTGATTGCTTCTGTAGTTCCGCGGGTAAAGATGATTTCGCGCGATGCAGCGGCATTGATAAACTGCTGTACCGTTTGACGCGCCTCTTCGTGCGCTTCGGTTGCTACCTGACTCAGGTAATGCACCCCGCGGTGAATGTTCGCGTTCTGGTTATAATAGGCTTTTTCGATCGCCTCCACCACGCAACGGGGCTTCTGCGACGTGGCCGCGTTGTCGAAATAGACCAGCGGACGGTCATAAACAGTACGGGAAAGTATGGGAAAATCGGCCCGGATGGCCGCAATATCTAAAGTGGTATCCACATCAAAAAGTTTTAGGAGTAATTGATTGCGCGACAAAACATTTCCGGTATCGGATTCAGGCAATAATTGAAAAAATGTTTCGTTATCCGTAATTGGATAGTGCAAAGATAGCTATTTAACCACAAAAACCGGATATTCAAGCGGTAAAATTGCACCGCCCGGACTTTGTTCGGGACGACACTATTTCTTTTCGGATTTTTTTTGAGTAATTTTGTGTCGGCTGGGAAGGCACGGAATTCCACTTTCCTGTTTCCCGGCAAAACGTTAGCAATAAGCAACCAGAACCATATGAAGAAACTACTTTTGTCTCTCTTCGCATTTGCGTTAGCCATAACCGTGTCGGCACAGGAGTTGCGTTGCCGCGTGCAGGTTAATTCGAGTATGATTCAGGGAACCAACAAGGAGATATTTACCAAATTGGAAAAAGAGCTGAACGATCTGATGAACAACCGCAAATGGAGCAACGCGACATACACTTCCAACGAACGAATCGAATGTTCTTTTGTAATCACCGTTAAAAGCTATTCGGGAGGCGACAATTTCACTGGTGAACTTCAGGTGCAGGCCCGGCGTCCGGTCTTCAACTCATCCTATTTCACTACGTTGTTCAATTTTCGCGACCAGAATTTCAATTTCACATACGTAGAGTCGCAACCGCTCGAAACCCGCGAGAACCATACATCCAACAACCTGCTGGCCGTGCTTGGCTTTTACGGTTACATCATTCTGGGATATGATGCCGATTCGTTTTCGCGACTCGGAGGCTCTCCGTTTTTTCATCGCGCTGAAGAGATCGCCAATGCCATGCAAAATTCGTCCGAAACCGGATGGAAAGCATTCGAATCGGATCATAATCGCTATGCCCTCATCAACGGCATTCTGGATGAGAAATTGCGTCCGGTGCGGGAGCTCTACTACGACTACCACCGTCTGGGATTAGACTTGATGTCGGAAAATGCCGACAACGGAAGAGCCAAAATTGCCTCTTCACTCATGGTTTTGCGACAGGCAAACAGTGACAGGCTTTACAATGTCGCCATCACCTCGTTTCTCGATACAAAAATCGATGAGATAGCCGATATTTTCAGCAACGGGCAACCCAAAGAGAAGAGTGAAATATATACCCTGTTGCAGGATGTTGCCCCTTCAATGCAAAAACGATTTGAAAAAATTCAGAACGGAAAATAATTTTGCCATACCGATGATTACTTCGCTCCATATCGAAAACTACGTTCTTATTTCCAAGCTGGATATTGAATTCAAGCCCGGATTTTCTGTTATCACCGGAGAAACCGGAGCCGGAAAGTCGATCATTTTAGGCGCGCTGGGTCTTATTCTCGGACAACGTGCCGATAGCAAAACCATTAAAGAGGGCACCTCAAAATGTATCATCGAAGGATCTTTCCGTATCGGGGAGTACCACTTGCACGATTTTTTTGATCAAAATGATCTGGATTACAGTGACGAATGCCTCGTTCGCCGCGAGATTTCGAGCGGAGGAAAATCGCGATCGTTCATTAATGACACCCCCGTAGGGTTACAGCAACTGAAAGAGCTTGGAGACAAGTTAATCGATATTCACTCACAACACCAAAACCTGCTGCTGACAAACGACCGGTTTCAGCTTCAGGTGGTCGATACCATTTCAAAAAGCGAGCCGGAACTGGAGGTCTACCAGCAGCAATTTCATGCGCATCAAAAATGCCAGCAAACGCTTGCCACGCTCAAAGAAACGGCACAACAACAAAAAGCCGAAGGCGATTTTCTGCAATTTCAGTTCAATCAATTGAATGAGGCACAGCTCTCCGAAGGAGAACAAAGCCAACAGGAAGCGGAGCTGCAGTTGCTTTCTCATGCCGAAGAGATCAAAACAGATCTGTCCAAAGCGGCCAGCCTTATCGATGACGAAAACGGATCGGCCATAACGTTGCTGAAAGAGGCGCTTATTGCTCTGCGCCGTGCCGAAAAATTGTATCCCGGCAGTTCGGAGTGGTTGCAGCGACTCGAATCTGCCGTTATCGAACTAAGGGATATTTATGCCGAACTCGACAAGGCACACGAGAATATTGATATTGACCCGGCCAAAGCGGAGCAGATAAAACAGCGGCTCGACCTGCTTTACACCCTCGAACAAAAACACAGGGTCAATTCGGTAGAAGAGTTGATTGCCCTGCGCGACAAAATAGACGAACAGTTGCAACAAATAGAGTCGTTGGACGATGAGATTGAACGCCTGGAAAAAGAGGCGAAGAGGCTCTGGGACGAGATGCTGAATGCCGGGGCAAAGTTATCGGCAAAACGAAAATCGGCCTTGCCCCAAATCGAAAAAGATCTGGTATCGCAGCTGAAACAGCTCGGAATGCCGGATGTCCGATTCGAAGTCAGGATAACGCCACGTGCCGAATGGAGCACTACCGGAAACGACGACATTCAGTTCTGTTTTTCGGCAAACAAAAACAGCCAGCTGCAACCCGTGTCGGAAACAGCATCCGGGGGAGAGATCTCGCGCGTAATGATCAGTCTCAAATCGCTCGTGGCAAGTAGCAAATCGCTGCCTACCATCATTTTCGATGAAATAGACATGGGAATATCCGGCGAAGTTGCCAATGCCATGTCGCTCATTATGAAAAAGTTGGGAACATATATGCAGGTTATTGTCATCACCCATTTGCCACAAATTGCAGCGCAAGGATCGACTCATTACAAAGTATTTAAGAACAACACCAAAGAGACGACGGAAACATCCATAAAGCAACTTACGAACAGCGAACGGATCACCGAAATTGCCTCTATGCTAAGTGGCGATTCCATTTCACAAGCGGCAATAGAGAACGCAAAACAGCTTTTATCTGCAATTTCTTAGTATTTTTTCAGAAAAACGGGTACCAATTTGAGAAAAAGCGACTATTTTTGTAAAAAATGCAGGTGCGTATGAGAAAATATTTTACTCTTTTTCTGCTCTCTTTTTTTCTACTGACTGGCAGCTATTTAGAAGCTCAGACAATAACGTCACCAGACACACAGGAGCAAGCTCCTCGCGTGGGTGTTACTGTTTCTGAGAAAAAAATGACAGTATTCAATGCGCCCTACAACACTTCATTAAAGATTTTTAGTCTTGTCGGGGTAAAAGTAGCTGAATTCAAAGTCACATCTACACGGCAGGATTTTTATTTGAACCTCTCCGTAGGCTATTACATAGTCAAGGCCGGGGAACAGACGTTCAAAATAGCTATCAGATAATACCAGAAGGATGCCAATCGGCATCCTTTCTTGTTTTATCCTCTCTTTCAAAAATCCATTCTTCTCTTCCGAATGTACCAAAATTCCTTTCGTGCACTATCTTTGTGTCAGAGGAAACTCTCATTTGTACGGAATAGTCCGTGAAAATGAATCAATTGACATGATGAACACAATTGCATTTTATGTTTCGTCTGTCTTAAGAATAAATTATTATCGTATGAAAAAAATTCTATTATCAGTCGTTTTAGGCATGGCCACCTTATTGGCATCTGCTCAAACCTGGGTTTCAGATCCAGCTCACTCTCATTTGACGTTTGCCGTCAGTCACATGACCATTTCAGAAGTAACCGGCAATTTTACCCAATTTGACGTAAAAGTTACC
>CAZFTY010000265.1:0-4165 GCA_964521835.1 uncultured Microbacter sp. | reverse complement strand
TAATGGATTAATCTGTTTGCTAAGGTAATATAAAACGACACTTTTTCTCTTTCAGGCCGACAAAAAGCATTGCTTAACCAGTCGCAAAAACCGTGCCACGGTTCTGTGTCAATGTACGGAACCTGTTTCCCCGGAAGGTTTGTCCTGTGCCAGAATCACATGACCGGTTGTGGCATGGATGAAGTAGATTTTATCTTTTTCGGCTTTCTGAGAAGAGAGCGGCACTGTGTACTGGAACCGGCACTCCACGCGGCGAACCAATACTTTGTCGGGCGACATGCTGCGGTAACTCTCTATCCGCGCTCTCATGCCATTCAGCCATTTCTGGCTCGACTCCAGCTGCCCGATCTCCGTCGATAGATTTTCGCGCAGAGTCTCCATGTCGTATTTCACATACAACGTCTGCATTTGCAACAATTCCTGTAGTGTCCGGCTATTTTGCTTCAGAAGAGAAGTCACCGGTTGCGCCAGAGATTTTTCGATAAAAGCGAGGCTGTCTTTGACGGTAATTTGTCCAAGCGTTTTTGTTTCGAGGGGATAAAACTGAAAGTCGGGGTAGGAGACCTGATTTTGTTCGTAGCTCCAGATTGCTTTTATATCGCTGTCGGAGTTATTACAACCGGACAACAAAACAGAGAAAAACAAAAGGGATAAAAAAAATAAACTGTTGTTTTTGCGTAAATTGGAGGTCGCGTACGGAGCAACAGACTTCGCTTCCGAATTACCCGATTTTGCTGATTTTGCGTAATCTTTCTTCATCAATAATCTTGATTTTCCGACCATCGACAGCAATAATTTTTTCTATTGCAAAATTGGATAGGGTACGAATAGCATTCGAGGTAGTCATGTTAGACAGGCTGGCCAAATCGTCACGCGAGAGGTAAATATTGAGTGTTGCGCCATCTTCTTCAAGCCCGTAACTGTCAATCAAAAAAAGGATCGACTCTGCCAAACGGCCACGAATATGTTTTTGTGTGAGATTGACCGTACGGGTATCGGCAATGCCCAGATCGATTGCCATGGCTTTAATAAAGAAGAAGGCAAGATCGTTGTTTTCTTTCAGAAGCTTGATTATCACTTCGGAAGGCACCATAAAGATGGTAGAGGCATCTACAGCGCAAGCTGCGGTAAGATAGGGTTCTTCGGCAAAAAAGGCGCGGTAACCAAAATAGTCGATCGGCTTTATCATCCTGACAATCTGACTGCGCCCGCCCACTCCGTCTTTGTATATCTTCACCTTTCCTTTGACTAAACAAAGCAGATGAGTTGGAGTTTCTCCTTCACAGTAGATCATTTCATTGCGCTTGAACTGCTGTATCTCCGAATTGTTTCGTAAATAATCCAGTTGTTCTCCGGTCAACACATCCCAAATTCCGGGAAGAGACAGGATGGACAAATCCGTTGTCTGTTTCGGTGCCATAAAAACATGTTTTTCAACACAAATGTAAGCAATTTCGACAAAAAATCAATCCGACATATAAATTGCTGAAAATATACCAGTTAATTGTTTTTTTGCAAAAATTCGACCAGTTTTTTCACCGCATTTGCTCTGTGACTAATCGTATTTTTGACCGACAGATCAAGCTCGGCAAAACTTTTGTCATAGTTTTCAGGCATAAAAACCGGATCGTATCCGAATCCGTTAACTCCCTTTGGTTCATGCAGGATAATACCGCGCACTTCACCTTCGAACAAATACTCCTTTCCACCTTTTATCAGGGCAATGACCGTCCGGAAACGGGCTTTTCTGTTCGGTTCTCCCGATAGTTCGGCCAATAACTTTCGCATATTGGCTCCGGCATCTTTATCGAGACCGGCATATCGGGCCGAGTAAACCCCGGGGGCATTATTCAGCGCTTCCACTTCCAGCCCGGTATCGTCGGCAAAGCAATCTTTCCCGAAGCGTTCGTGTACATAACGAGCCTTCAGCAGTGCATTTCCTTCCAGCGTATCTGCCGTTTCGGGAATGTCGTCAAAACACCCGATCTCTTTCAGGCTCACTATCTTGTATGTATTCTTCAGATATTCAGATACTTCGTGCAATTTATGATCGTTGTTGGTTGCAAATATAATTTCCATGTGGGTAACTCTTTTTAGTTGTCTGCTTCAAAATGGTCGAGGTAAAAATTGCCCTCTTCAAAAACGCCGTAGGTAAACTGTGTATACCAGTCGCCGATGATGCAGACCCGGCTATCGTTTTTCAGCATCAGATCGAGTAGGATATGGCGGTGCCCAAACACGAAAAGGTCGATCTTTTCGCTTGCGGGAAATGCTTTGGCATAACGGACCAAACACTCTTTGTCCTCACCGAGATATTCGGCATAGTCATCCCGCTTGGGTTTTTTGCGGTTGGACTTTGACCACCCCAACCCGAATCCGAGTCCCAGTCGGGGAGGTACATACGAAAAAAGTTTTTGGCAAATTTTATTGTGAAAGACAGACTGAATAAACTTCACACTCAGGGAATGATCGCCCAGACGATCGCCGTGGGCCAGGTAAAGCCGCTTGCCGTCCCATTCAACGATTTCAGGCTCACGGTGAACTGTAAGTCCGATCTCATGCTCCAGATAACCGAACGTCCACATGTCGTGATTGCCGGTGAAATAGTGAATTTTTATGCCCCTGTCCGACAATTCTCCAAGCTTGCCCAAAAATCGGGTAAATCCTTTCGGAACAACTGTTTTATATTCATACCAGAAGTCGAACATGTCGCCCAACAGGTACAATTCAGAAGCATCCTCTTTGATAGAATCGAGCCAACGGACAAGTTTTTGTTCGTGCTCGCGGGGATTCTTTATAAGTCGCGACCCTAAGTGGGCGTCTGATGCAAAATAGATACGTTTCACTCGTTATTGTGCTGCTTTCATATATGCAGGATGCCCTGCCCTGTTATTTATTTCGATGCCTCTTCCGCTTTTTTCGGAGCCTCTCTTCTGGCTGCTGGGGCAGGAGAATTTTGAGGCTGTTCACGGCTTCCTTGCTGACGCGGTTGGACTGCATCCCTGCTTTGCGATCGTCGCTGATCGCTGTTGGCCGGTTGTGCCTGCGGTTGTCTTTGTATCGTTTCGGTTGATGGCTGACGCGAAGGAGCCGGTCGATCCGATCCGGATTGTTGCCTCCATCCCCCCTGTCGACTGCCTTCCGACGAATTGGTATTGTCTGATGACGGACGGGCAGTTTGCCGGTTTTGGTAGGAGTTGTTGTTTTGTTGTGTTCTGTCGGGCCAACCGGAGCCACTATTGTCTTGCCGATAGTTTGTTGCCGGTTGCTGAGAAGGAGTTGCGCGGTCTGTTCCTGATTGTTGTCTCGAGCCTCCTTGACGATTACCATCTACCGAATTAGTAGTCGACGGACGGGTTGACGGGCGGGCTGGTATCACACTATTCCTGTCATATTGCTGTGTTCTGTCAGGCTGGTTACTATCGCCGCTGGGCCGGTTAGCCGGTTGCACTCCATTGTTGCGCGATCCGTTTTGCCAGTTATCCGACGAACGGCTTCCGTTGTTTTGTGGCACCGCATTGCCCCGTGTCCCGCGATTATCGTAACCCGAACTTCTGCGGGGGGCGTAAATATCGTCGTTTCGGCCGCTTCTGCGGTATCCGGAAGGGGCTCTGTCGGGACGATAACTCCTCAAACTCTGCATCGGCCTGTCTCCATAATGGTACATGGAGCGGTTATAATCTCCACGACGATACTCGCTTATATGCTGGGAGTAATATCGCGTAGGATTACGGTCAGACACCGATACGATAAAATAAGTGGTGTTGTAACTTAGGTGATACGAATAGGGGAGCCGGGGACCCGACAACCACATTCCTTCCTGATGCCACCAGTATATATTCAAATCGGGATTGTAGTAGAAGTTCATCTCCGGACAAAAATAGTACGGATAGTAATTGACGTATGCCTCTCCGTAATCATCCGATAACGCACCTGTAACATAACATGACGAAAGTGTTACTCCCAACATGCATGCCACAAACAGTTTCAATACAGTTTTCATAACTGTGTTATTAAGTTTCCGCGTCGTGATTCTTTACAACTTTGACTCAGAAACGAATAATTTGTTTAACCTCTTGCCATTAAAGCAAACCCAGTTCAAGTTTTGCTTCATCGCTAATCATATCCCGATCCCAGGGAGGATCGAACACGAGATTGATGTTCA
>CAZFTY010000264.1:0-4170 GCA_964521835.1 uncultured Microbacter sp. | reverse complement strand
GTCATTGATGCTTTACAAAAACAATTTCCCCTGTACGCCCACAATTTCCCGGTATGGTCGCAGCAATCGAACGGAATGCTTCAGTTTGTAATCTGGAGCGGTCTGGAGGCCGAAGGTCTCGGAGCTTCGTTGCAGCACTACACCGAACTGATTGAAACGGAGGTGAAAAAAGAGTGGCACGTTGCCGCATCGTGGAAACTGATTGCTCAAATGCCTTTCGGTAAGCCGACGTTCGAGCCCGACCAGAAACAGTTTCAGCCGTTGAAAGAGCGGGTAATTATCTACAAATAAACAGCCCGACACAAAAGAGCACAATCCATTTTCCGTGAATTGTGCTCTTTTTATTTGCGGAAGCAGCAATTCTGCTTTTCCATTGCTTCTCAATAATACTTGTCGATTCCGCCGTAACCGGCAATCAATTTATTCTGTGCGGTTTTATTGATAAAGTTGGCAAGGCGCTTTTCAAACTCTTCGGGACGGTTTCGGGCCGCCTCGATATAACCGATACGAATACGTTTGTACGTTCCGGAAAAGCGCTGGTAATTCTCCCATGCAGCAGCGTTTTCCTGCAATCGTTCAAGAATATCCCGCGGAAACAGAAACAGCTCATTCACCACAGGTTCAACCTCTTTTTTCAGTTTGGGATGAATGAGATTGTGCTCCCAAAGCCACTTCAACCGCTCTTTGTTGGCCTGCGAATAGTAGTTTTTATTTTTGCGAGGCAAAAACCACTGAATTTTATGGCCCTCGTCCATGCTTCTCACGGTACTGTCGATCCAACCGAAACAGAGAGCCTCTTCAACGGCATCGTTGTAAATCAGGCCGGGCTTTCCGGTCGATTTATTCGGGAACACCAGCCAAATATCGGGCTCCGTTTCAAAATGTTCTTCAAGCCACGCCCTCCATTCGGCACGGCAAGTAACATATAGCGTATTCAGTTCTTTGTTTTCTCTCATCTGTTTTCAGAATATCCACTCTTTTTTCTGCCGATGAAACCGGGTTACACCCCCACCCCAATGAAAAGCGAATCACGCGGCAAAGGTCACAATTTTACATCAAAACGCAAAGAGTGGTCTCAAGTTATTCCGACGCTGCACTTTTAACTTCCCCTGTAGCCACTCATCTTTTTAAGCTGTATGGCCTAATGCTTTATGTTTTTTTTAGCATGTGACCTTTTTGCAATTCAAAAATAATCACGTCCTTTGCATAACGTTGTTAGATTTAATAACACTGTTATAATGGGCCACCTGGAAAGAAAAAAAAGAGATCAGCAAAACGTACGTGACGGCATCCTGAATGCTGCCATAAACCTTGCCAAATCAAATGGATGGAACTCTGTTACCATACGCAAAATAGCGGAAGCAATCGAATATACTCCGCCCATTGTGTATGAGCATTTCCACAACAAGGATGATCTTATGCGGGAGATAATTATTTACGGATTTAAGAAATTACGTCTTCTGGGCGAAGCACGGTTGTCGGCCAAACAAGATCCGAAAGAGTGGTTGCTGGAGCTATCGTTGGTTCATTGGGATTTTGCCTTTGAAAACAGCGAGCTCTATCAGTTGATGTTCAGTCTCGAACGTCCGTTACCCAGCGAAGAGGCTACCAAAGGGGCACTTTTCATAAAAGAGATTTTCAGCAAGATTTCACGCCTCACAGAAAAAGAGCTGGAGGTGATTATTTTTAACTGGGTGTGCCTGTTGAACGGAACTATCAGCATGATTATGCAGTTCGATAAAGCCGAATGCCCTCTTGAAAATAAACTCGGACTCACTTCGCGCGAGCTCTTTATTCAGTTTATGCAACGTTTTATCAAAAGTATCGACACACAACAACATAACAAATGAAAAGAGTTGATCGCAGTACGCTCTCTGTGCTTCAAAAGGTCCTTTGTGATAACAGATGATAATCAGTAGAAATAATTTATATGGAATTTAATTTATTAAATGTTTGACTTATGAATAAAAAATTCATGATCGGAAGCGTTGTTCTTCTCGTCCTTCTTACTTCGTGTGGCAAAAAGAAAGCCGGAGGTAATCCTGCCGATCAAATTAAAGCTTATTCGGTAGAAGCCGTCTCTTCGCAAGATGTAGAATTAACAAGTACGTATCCTGCCGTACTGAAGGGACAGGAAGACATCGACATAAAACCACGTGTAGATGGTTTTATTGAAAAGGTTTTTGTAGACGAAGGTGCCATTGTACACAAAGGGCAACCTCTTTTCAAAATCAACTCACCGGCATCGGTACAAAACGTACAAAATGCACGGGCAGTTTATAATACAGCCAAATTGGATGTAGACAGAATTCGTCCGTTGGCAGACAAAGGTATTTACAGCAAAGTAAAACTGACCACCTACGAAAACGCGCTGGCTTCAGCCAAAGCCAATTTGGACGAGGCAAAAGCAATGGCAGGATGGACTACGGTTACCAGCCCTGTAAATGGAATTGTAGGCACCATCAACTACCGTCAGGGAAGCTTAGTGAACAACACCACTGTTTTAACCTCGGTGGCAAACACCACAAACATTATTGCCTACTTCTCCATCAATGAAAAAGATCTTCTCACACTATTGAAAGATATGACAGGAAACACGCAGGCACAAAAAATTAAAAATATGCCACGCGTGAAGTTATTGCTCTCCGATGGCAGTGAATATGAGGAAACCGGAAAAATAGAGACCATATCGGGTGTCGTAGACGCGACCTCGGGATCTGTTAACTTCAGAGCCTCATTCCCCAACAAACACGGCTTGTTACGCAGCGGTTCGAGCGGAAAAATAGTCATTCCGCAGCCAATGCACAATGCAATAGTTATTCCGCAAAAAGCGACCTTCAGCCAACAAGACAAAGTGCTGGTATTTAAAGTTGCCGGCGATTCTGCCGTACAAAAAACCATTACGGTAAAAGCAACTCCCGACGGGCAGAACTACGTTGTAACCGACGGACTGGCAAGCGGAGAAAAAATTGTTACGGATGGCATTGCCACACTGAAAAGCGGACAGAAAATCAAAGTAAAATCTCTTAAATAATTACGCTATGCTAAAAACATTCATAGAACGCCCGGTACTGTCGACCGTTATTTCTATCATTATTGTAGTGTTGGGAATTATCGGATTGTACATGTTACCGGTGGAACAATATCCTAATATTGCTCCGCCTACGGTTCGTGTCAGTACCAGTTACAGCGGTGCCAATGCCGATGCGGTTCTGAACAGCGTCATTGTCCCCCTCGAAGAACAGATCAACGGGGTACAGGATATGACCTATATGACCTCTACGGCAACCAACGGCGGTTCTGCAAGTATCAACGTCTATTTCAAACAGGGAACCAATCCCGATATTGCTGCCGTGAACGTTCAAAACAAAGTTTCGCAGGCATCGGCTTTGCTACCGGCCGAAGTAACCCGAAACGGCGTGGTGGTACAGAAGCAACAGAGCAGTAACATCATGATGATTCTGATCAAATCGAACAATCCCGATTATGATGCGAAATTTTTGCAGAACTATGCCAACATCAATATTCTTCCTCAGCTGAAACGTATTCAGGGAGTCGGTTCTGCCGGTTCGCTCGGTACGCAGGAGTATTCGATGCGCGTATGGCTGAAGCCCGACGTGATGAAGTCGTACAACTTAACACCGGCCGAAGTAACCGCGGCGCTTCAGGATCAGAACATAGAAGCAGCTCCGGGTCAGTTGGGCGCACAGGGCAATCAGTCTTTCCAGTATGCGCTTCGCTACACCGGTCGACTGAAGAATACCGAACAATTCGGTAATATCATCATCAAATCGCGGAATGCTCAAACCCTGAGACTGAAAGATGTAGCCACTATTGAACTGGGTGTATTGGATTACAACTTCAAAACCCTGAGTGGCAACAAACCTTGTATATTACTCGCCATCAGCCAGGTGGCCGGGTCGAATGCTCAGGAAATCATTGATCAGGTAAAAGTAGAGATGAAGAAAGCGGCAAAAGAATTGCCTCCCGGCATCTCGTACGAATATCAAATGGATGCCAACGAATTTCTGGAAGCCTCTATCGACAAAGTAATCCATACGTTGCTGGAAGCCTTCGTGCTGGTATTCTTAGTCGTATTACTGTTCTTAGGGAATTTCAGAGCAACATTGATTCCGGCCGTAGCGTTTCCTGTAGCCATTCTCGGTACCT
>CAZFTY010000263.1:0-4189 GCA_964521835.1 uncultured Microbacter sp. | reverse complement strand
GACTTTGAAAGAACCGGATGCCTGCTGATTGCCGTTGGAATGGACATGAATTTTCCGCTGTTGGTATTGTATATCGACAAAGTATTTAGAGACGCGAGCCAAAGCTCTCCATTGTCACGAAGGAAAGAGTAATGAATCGGGGTTTCTGACTTTGTAACAGAGAGTAATTTTAACGTGGAGCTATTGTAGGAACGAATATGATAGGATGTAACAGACCATATACGATCTGCTTTATCGATATGACAGGTATTCAGAAAATTTTCATCATCCAAGAAATGGTCAACGACAACTTTAAATCTTTTCTTTTCGGTATCGTACACGCAAAGCTGAACAACCATATTGGCAAATATCGTACCCTCCTTGTTTTCAAATAGCTGAATTGCATTACGGCTTTTTGCCTCGATGGGCGCTGTAAAAAATGTTCCCTGAGCGCCATAGAGCGAAACGCCGTTGACCGTAGCAACCCATAATCTTGCTTTTGAGTCTTTGTAAATAGCTTTGATCTGATTATCCGCAACACTGGAACTATCCTCTGTATTAAAATATTGGTGGAAATCATTGCCATTATATCTGTTTAGACCTCTGAATGTTCCCATCCAGATATAGCCTTGAGCATCTTCTTCAATTGCATTCACTCTTTGATTCGAAATCGTATGGCTGATGGAGTGGCTATCAAAATCCGAACCTTTTTTTTTTGCTGATGACTGCCGCAAGAGAGAACGACAAAGAATACAATAAGGAAAAACGACAAGGAGATGTATTTCATGATTTATTAAGGTTATGTTGGCATATTGAATCCTGACCTGAAAGAAAAAGAATGACAAGATTAATTTCAATCGGATACAAATGTAGAAAATGAAAATCTAAAAAAACATGTTGTAAAACCGGTTTTGATAAAATCGACAACTATTTATACAAATCGACAAATGGAAAAAACAGATTAGGTAAGTTTTTAAATCAGATTAGCAATCCCGTTTTTTTACGAAGCCGTAATATTGCAATCGCAAAATAACCTTAAAGATCTGATTGAAATGAAAAAGATTTTAATGTTGGGACTGGCTTTAATTCCAGCCATTGGCTATGCCGGCTCCCCACGATCGACTGACAACCACCTGAAGGGAGAAATTACAGCCTCTGCTTCCGGGGCAATAGTAAAAACTGAATCGGGACTGGTGTCCGGATATATTGAAGACGGAATATATACTTACAAAGGTATTCCTTACGCACAGGCCGAGCGTTTCATGCCGCCCACAAAAGCCACACCCTGGAACGGAATCCGAAGTTCGCGGGCTTATGGGCCAACCTGCCCTCAAAAAAGACGTGCAGGATGGTTGGTGGATGAAATGGCTTTTGAGTCTCGTTGGGATGACGGTTTCCCCGGAGAAGACTGTCTGCGGGTGAATATCTGGACGAAAGGAATCAACGACGGGAAAAAGCGCCCCGTGATGGTTTGGTTGCACGGCGGAGGATATTCGGCAGGCTCTGGTCAGGAATTGCCGGCTTATGACGGAGCCAGTCTATCAAACAAGGGAGATGTCGTGATGGTCTCTCTCAATCATCGTCTGAACGTGCTTGGTTTTCTGGATTTATCTGCTTTCGGAGAAAAATATGCCCGGTCGGGCAATGTGGGTTTACTCGATCTGATTGCGGCCCTGCAATGGGTAAAAAATAACATTGCCAATTTCGGAGGCGATCCGTCTAATGTTACCATATTCGGACAATCGGGCGGTGGTGGCAAGGTAACCGCCTTGCTGACCTGTCGCCTTGCAACAGGATTATTCAATAAAGCCATTATTGAAAGTGGTTCTATGTTACAGATGATGGATTCAAAATTCTCAAGACAGATCGGTGTAACGGTCATGGAAGAACTTGGACTCAACGCTTCTCAGATAGACCAATTGAAAAACATTCCGTATGAAAAACTGTTGGATGCAGGAGAAAAAGCGATTGCAAAAGTAAAAGCCGAGGCTACCACCGGAGGGCTTATGTCGCTGCTATTCGGATGGAGCCCGACAGTAGACGGAGACGTTTTAACCATGCAACCCTCCTCATCGCAGGCATACGAAACATCTGGAAATATTCCGGTAATTATAGGTACAACTTTGCACGAATTTATGGGAAGCAGTCGCAACCCCGCCTTGAAAAAAGCCACAATGGAGACCGCAAAGGCAGAATTAACCAAACAATATGGAGACAAAACCGACGAATTTCTGAAAGCCTTCGGCAAAGCCTACCCAGACTTCAAACCTGTTGACTTATTCGATGTCGATATGATGTTCAGACCACAGGCGGTTCAGCAAGCCACTCTTAAAGCAAATAGCAGCAGCGCTCCGGTTTATATGTATCTATTCACATGGGAATCTCCGATCCTTGACGGCGCGTTCCGGTCAAGTCATTGTATGGAGCTGCCCTTTGTGTTCAATAATATCTACAACAGCCGCACCATGACAGGAGGCGGAGAGGCAGCGTATGCGCTGGCCGATAAAATGAGTAGTGCCTGGCTCAACTTTGCAAAAACGGGTGATCCCAATACCGCCGGATTACCCGTATGGAAACCCTTTGATCCTCAAAAGGGAGCTACCATGATTTTCAACAATCGATGCGAAATCAAATACAATCACGATAAAGAGCTGTTGAACATTGTCAAAAACCGATAGATAACACCTTTAATTTAATACATTATGAAAAACAGTAAAATGATCAACGTGTATGTGAATGCCATCCGAAGAGGTTGGCTAAGATATTTGTTCTTATTCTGTTTTTTTGCTGCGGTTTTCCCCTCTGTTTTCGCGCAAAACAGCAGCAAAATTACGGGAATTGTTTCCGAATCTTCCGGAATGCCTATGATTGGTGTGAGCGTTATGGTAAAAGGAACCAGTAGCGGAACCATTACCGATGTAGATGGTCGCTATCAGGTAAACGCGACACCCAACGCAACTTTAGTCTTTTCGTTTGTTGGTTTCAAACCGAGAGAAGTAGACGTGGCCGGAAGAATCAAAGTAGACGTTATTATGACAGAAGAGACCAAAGCACTCGAAGAAGTGGTGGTTGTAGGTTATGGCATTCAAAAAAAGAGCTCTGTAACAGGAGCTATTTCGCAGGTAAAATCCGAAGACATGCAAAACCGGACAATTACCCGGGCCGAAGAAGCTTTGCAGGGAAAAACAGCCGGCGTTCAGATCGTATCGGCTTCAGGAGCTCCGGGGTCATCGCCGACAGTGCACATACGTGGCATCAGTTCAAATGGGAGTTCCACGCCATTGTTTATTGTTGACGGGCTTCGTACTTCCGACATCAGTGCTATAGATCCCAATAATATAGCGTCGATGGAGGTATTGAAAGATGCTGCATCGGCTGCTATTTATGGAGCAGAAGCCGGAAACGGGGTTATTCTTATTACCACAAAGGCAGGCAAAAGCGGCATGAGTAAAATCAGCTATGATTTTCAAATGAGTGTCAATAGCTTATCCGATCTTCCAAAGGTAATGAATGCAAATGAATATGCAACCTACATGAAAGAAGGAGGATTACTGAACGATGCCGCGCTTTCGTATTGGGATGGAAAAACCGATACGAAGTGGGCTGATGTTGCCTTTGAAGATGCTTTGATGTACAAACACAATCTCTCTTTTCAGGGAGGAAATGACAGGGGAACCTATTTTCTCTCCTTATCAAGTTTGTCGAATGACGGTATCATTAAGGGATCGGGAGATAAATACAACAGGTTATCCGGAACTCTTAATGCCGAATACAAGATGAAGCCATGGCTGAAGATAGGTGCTAATGTTTCCATAGACCGTTGGACAAAAAACAGCGTAGCCAATGAAAATACCGAATATGGAGGATTGATAGGCGGTGTATTGATGATGGATCCGCTGACTCCGGCTTATTATTCCAAAGACAATTTGCCCGATTTTATGAAAACAGCAATAACCTCGGGTTATACTTTGCTAACCAATTCCGATGGATTGTATTACGGGCTCTCACGCTATTTTCAATGTACTCAGATTCACCCTTTACTCAATCGTGATGCCTACACGAGCAATGGTAGCGGCATGAATGCTATCGGAACCGTGTTCGGAGATTTCACACCGGTCAAAGGACTTACTGTTACAACCCGTCTGGGCTTTAACGGGGGCTACTCAAACAACCGCAGCTATACCAAAGTATATTATGCGAATGCAACCAT
>CAZFTY010000262.1:0-4192 GCA_964521835.1 uncultured Microbacter sp. | reverse complement strand
CGGTTTATTTCCATACATACCGAGAATAGTGTACATTTGCAGCCATTTTCTACTCCATTTTATTTTATGAGTGACGTAAAACAAAAAGTGCCTTTTGGCGTTATCGGCCTGATAGTTGCTATCGGCATCGTTTACGGTGATATCGGAACCTCTCCTTTGTATGTAATGCAGGCCATTGTGGGCGATACCCACAACGCTTCGTCAGAGTATATTATCGGAGCCATTTCATGCATTATATTGACGCTTACCCTCCAGACCACCGTAAAGTATGTATTGATTACCCTACGGGCCAATAACAAAGGAGAAGGTGGAATTTTGTCGCTGTTTGCCCTGTTGCGTAAAAAGTACCGCTGGGCCTACGTTATTGCGGCCATCGGTGCCGCCACGCTGCTTGCCGACGGGGTCATCACCCCTTCCATCACCGTCATTACGGCCATAGAGGGTATGCACGGTATCCTTCCCTCAATGCCCATTATCCCAACTACGATTGGAATATTGCTGCTCCTCTTTTTCATTCAACCTTTCGGCACGGCCTGGCTCGGAAAATCGTTCGGTAGCGTCATGCTTATCTGGTTCACCATGCTGGGTGTGATGGGGATTACCCATATTTTTGCTTTCCCGGCAGTGATAGCGGCATTCAACCCCTGGCACGCCATCCATTTTCTCTTTACGGTGCCCAGTGCCTTTGTCGTTTTAGGAGCTGTATTCTTGTGTACAACAGGAGCCGAAGCGCTTTATTCCGATTTGGGACACTGCGGATACAACAACATCCGTGTGTCGTGGATTTTTGTAAAAACAACCCTTATCCTCAACTATCTGGGACAAGGCGCATGGATTATTACCAATCCGGCAAAGATCGTTCCGGGTGTGAATCCATTCTTTGCCATGATGCCCGACTGGTTTTCACTCTTCGGGGTTATAATGGCTACTTTGGCGGCGATCATTGCCAGTCAGGCGCTTATCAGTGGCTCGTTTACCATTATCAGCGAAGCCATTTCGATGGACATCTGGCCGAATATCTATATCAAATACCCTTCGGAGGTAAAAGGTCAGATGTATATTCCGGCCGTCAACTACATGCTGATGATTCTCTGCATACTGATGGTGGTAACCTTCGGATCTTCCACCAACATGGAAGCCGCCTACGGGTTGTCTATCACCATTACCATGCTGATGACCACCCTGTTGTTGTTTATCTACTTTAAGTCAAAGAACAAACCACTCTGGATGAGTATTCCCCTTACACTCTTTTTTCTGACGGTGGAAACCTCATTTCTGATTGCCAATCTGCACAAATTTGCACACGGTGGTTTTGCCACCATTATTATTGCCGGTATCCTCTTTGCGCTTATGTATATCTGGTACAACGGACGGCGCATCAAAAATCGTTGCGTCAGCTACGAACCGATCAAATGCTCAATTCCGATTATTGAAGAGATCAGCAACGACGAGGGAATCCCCAAGTTTGCCACCCATTTAGTGTACGTTACGCGGGCCAAGTATCCGAACGAAATGGAGAGCAAGGTGCTCTATTCCATCATAAACAAACAACCTAAAAGAGCCGACACCTACTGGTTTGTCTACCTCACCCGTAGTGACGATCCCTACGAATTCAACTATACGGTAAAAACATTTTCGCCACAAAAGATATTCCGTATCGACATTACCTCCGGCTTTAAACTGGGCGTTCATATGGATGCTTATGTTCATAAGATTGCCAAAGAGATGGAGGAGAAGGGGCTGGTCGATCTGGGTAGCCGTTACAGTTCGTTGTCGCACCACAATATCGAAGGCGACTTCAGGTTTGTGGTAGTAGAACGCATTTTACGAATGCACGCACAGATGCCTCCTTTCAAACGGTCTATTCTGGTACTGTATCACCTGATGAAACGCATGTCGACCTCCGACACACAAATCCTGGACCTCGACCCGACCAATGTAACAGTAGAGAACGTACCGATGGCACAGATACAATAGTACCATTCCAACCCTATAGTAAGGTTGCATTCTGATAAAATGCAACCTTTTTTTGTCTCATCTAGCAGATAGAGGATCAGAATCAGCCCATGAGGAGACTCATTTTGCTTCCGGGCAATCTTTCTGTCGAAAACCCACTTCTTCTATCAAAGTTTTATGTAAATTAGCGTCCCGCAATTCGGGACAAACAGATGACAGACAAAACGCAAAAAGTACCGTTCAGTTCCATCGGACTAATCGTAGCGATGGGCATCGTCTATGGCGACATCGGCACCTCTCCACTTTACGTAATGCGGGCTATTATGAGCGGGCTCAATATGCCTGCCGCCGAGGCCGTTGTGGGTGCCATATCGTGCGTAATCTGGACCCTTACCCTTCAAACCACACTCAAATACGTTATCATCACCCTCCGGGCCAACAACAAGGGAGAAGGAGGTGTGCTGTCGCTCTACGCCCTTATCCGGAAGAAATTCAGATGGGGATATGTGTTTGCCGCCATCGGGGCATCCACCCTGCTGGCCGATGGCATTACCACACCGGCCATTACTGTCACGTCCGCTATTGAAGGAGTGCACACCTATCTTCCATACATTCCGGTACTACCCGTTACCATCGCCATCCTGCTTGTACTCTTTATGCTGCAACCCTACGGTACCTCATCGTTGGGAAAGATGTTCGGCAGTGTGATGTTGGTCTGGTTTCTGTTGCTGGGCTTTCTGGGAGCAATGGCAATCTCTTACAATCCATGGATTATTAAGGCGTTCAATCCCTGGTATGCCATCCGGTTTCTGATGGAGGTTCCCAGCGCATTCGTTGTGTTGGGTGCGGTCTTTCTGGCCACCACCGGAGCCGATGCTCTCTATTCCGATCTGGGACATTGCGGTATGAAGAACATACGTGTCTCCTGGGGATTCGTTAAAACGATGCTTATCCTGAACTATCTCGGACAGGGAGCCTGGATCATCTCACAGGGCGGAGCTATTCCCGCCGATGTGAATCCGTTTTATGCTATCATGCCATCATGGATCTCTCCCTTCGGGGTGATTATGGCTCCGCTGGCGGCCATTATTGCCAGTCAGGCCATGATTACCGGTTCGTTTACCATAATCAGCGAAGCCATCTCTATGGATATTTGGCCCAACATCTATATTAAATATCCTTCCGAGTTCAAGGGACAGATGTACATTCCGGCTATCAATCACATGCTGATGGTTCTCTGTTTAGTCATGGTACTTGGTTTTCGCTCTTCGGCCAATATGGAAGCGGCTTACGGGCTCTCCATCACCATCACCATGCTGATGACCACTTCGTTGCTGTTTCTCTATTTCCGTACCAAACAGTATTCGCTCTGGATGGCCATACCGCTCACTCTCTTTTTCCTGACGGTAGAGACATCGTTTCTGATTGCCAACCTGCATAAATTTATGCACGGAGGTTTTGCCAGTATACTCATTGCCGGCTGCATGTTTACCTTTATGTACGTTTGGTATAACGGTCGACGCATCAAAAACCGTTGCGTAACCTACGAACCGATCAAAGGGTCGATCCCGGTGTTGGAGCAAATCGGCAACGACCTTACCATTCCGAAGTTTGCCACTCACTTGGTATATGTTACCCGGGCAAAATATCCGAACGAAATGGAGAGCAAAGTGCTCTACTCGCTTATAAACAAACAACCCAAGCGTGCCGATACCTACTGGTTTGTTTACCTGACACGCAGCGACGAACCGTATGAATTCAGCTACACCGTTAAGACTTTCTCTGCCAAGAAGATATTCAGAGTCGACATCTCTGCAGGTTTCAAAAGGGGGTTACACATCGACCGCTATATGCACGAGATAGCCAAAGAGATGGAAGTGAAAGGACAGGTAAACCTCGAAAGCCGCTACCCATCGCTGGCCGCCAACCACATCGAAGGCGATTTCAGATTCGTAGTGGTAGAACGGGTACTGCGCGGCGACATGCAAATGACTCCGATCAAGAAGACGATTCTCTCGTTTTATTACTTGATTAAGAAACTTTCGACCTCCGATACTCAAATTTTAGACCTCGACCCGTCGAATGTAACCGTAGAAATGGTACCTTTGTTCAATATTTCGCCTACCGATGCGAATGCAAAAAGTCAGGAAAAGTAACAAATCCACTTCAAACAACCATTTCAAAACCTTGCCGCTATGCAAAATGACAAAAAACGAATACTCCTCGGCGACAATCA
>CAZFTY010000261.1:0-4211 GCA_964521835.1 uncultured Microbacter sp. | reverse complement strand
ACGATCAGGCTGCTGAAATTGAAGCTATTTTGACGGAAATGGAGCAAGAACTGGTCTCCGATTTCGCATTTAAATACGATTCTCTGAGGAATATGGTGTTGCAGATTATACACAAAGCGCTGAAAATACAGCCGTCGGCAGGACAACCACACGACAAATCGAATGCTGCCGTGCGCGTTGCATTTACATTTACGGAGTTGCTCGAACGCCAGTTCCCTATAGAAAATCCGCATCAGCAAATCCGGCTGAAATCCCCGGCAGAGTATGCCCACCAACTATCGGTGCATGTAAACCATCTCAACCGTTCGCTGAAAACCATTACGGGTAAAACCACCTCTAAACTGATTCAGGAGCGGATTTTGCGTGAGGCTTGCATTTTGCTGCGGCATACCAACTGGAATGTCTCGGAGATTGCCTGGAGCCTCGGATTCGAGGAGTTGCCCCATTTTATCAATTTTTTCCGGCAGAATACCGAACATACTCCCAAAAATTATCGGGAGCTGGAAAATGTTTGATTTTTGCAACTTTTTATTTGGTTCGTGTAACAAATCCGGTCGCCGGTTCAACGACCTTTGCACATAGAAAAATAATTGGGCCATTCATTAAAAACAGAAAAATTATGAAATACAAATTATTGGGAAATACGGGACTGAAAGTCTCCGAGCTCTGTCTGGGAACAATGACTTTCGGCGGACGCGGCATGTGGACTGCCATAGGAACCCTGCCTCAGGACGAGGTGAATGCCATTGTCAAACAATCGGTGGATGCAGGTATCAACTTTATCGATACGGCCAACGTGTACAGCATCGGGTTGAGTGAGGAGATGACCGGAAAATCGATCCGCGACCTGGGGCTGAACCGCGACGATCTGGTGATTGCCACGAAAGTGCGCGGCATGATGGGCGAAGGTCCCAACCAAAGCGGCCTGAGCCGTAAACATATCCTGCAACAGGCCGACGAAAGCCTCAAACGCCTCAACATGGACTACATCGATCTCTATCAGATTCATGGATTCGATCCGCTTACTCCGATAGAAGAGACCCTCGAAGCGCTTGACCTGTTGGTGAAAAGCGGTAAGGTACGCTACATCGGCTGTTCCAACCTGGCTGCCTGGCAAATCATGAAAGCGCTGGGCATTTCCGCTCAAAACCATCTGGCAAAATTCGTTTCGTTGCAGGCCTACTACACCATTGCAGGTCGTGATTTGGAGCGTGAACTGGCACCTCTGCTGTCGGATCAAAAACTGGGATTGATGGTATGGAGTCCGTTGGCCGGAGGCTTCCTGAGTGGAAAATATACCCGGAACACATCAACGGAAAACGGACGTCGCGTCAATTTCGACTTTCCACCTGTCAACAAAGAGAAGGCGTACGACATTATCGACGTAATGCAGGAGATTGCCACCTCAAAGGGTGTTACCGTTGCGCAGATCGCGCTGGCGTGGTTGTTGCATCAACCCATAGTTACCACGGTAATCATAGGGGCGAAGCGTCCCGAACAATTGCAGGATAACCTCAAATCGACAGAGGTCGTCTTGTCTACCGAAGAGTTAAGCAAGTTAGACGAAGTAAGTAAACTGTCGCCCGAATATCCGGGGTGGATGATCGAACGTCAGGGCGCCGACCGGAAAGCATAACCATTTTCTCACAAACAAAACGACATTTTACAAATGCAATACAGAAAATTAGGAAACACGGATGTTGAACTTTCGGCTATCGGCTTAGGCTGCATGGGAATGAGCCATGCTTATGGCGAACGCGACGATAAAGAATCAATTGCAACGCTTGAAAAAGCCCTCGAGCTGGGGATAAATTTTTGGGATACCGCCGATATCTATGGCAACGGCACTAACGAAGAACTGATCTCGAAAGTATTAGTTCCAAACCGTGATAAGGTGTTTATTGCCACAAAATTCGGGTTCCATATTACGCCTGAAAACCCGATGGCATTCAACGGCTCGCCGGCTTACATGCGCAAAGCGGTTGAGGCCAGCCTTCGCCGCCTGAAAATCGAGACCATCGACCTCTATTATGCTCACCGGGTTGATCCGAATGTGCCTGTCGAAGAGATGGTAGGCGCTATGAGCGAATTGGTGAAAGAGGGAAAAGTGCGCTATCTGGGCCTTTCGGAGGCATCTCCCGCATCGATCCGTAAAGCGTATGCGGTGCATCCCATCGCGGCACTTCAGAGCGAATACTCGCTGTTGACCCGCGATGTAGAGAAGGAGATTTTGCCGCTTTGCAAAGAGCTGGGCATTTCGTTTATCCCGTTTAGTCCGCTGGCAAGGGGCTTGGTCACCAACACCGTCGACAACAAAACATTGGGTGAAAATGATTTTCGAAAGATACTCCCCCGTTTTTCCAGTGAACATTGGGATAACAACAGCCGCTTGGCAAAGGATTTTGCCGATATGGCCGCAGACAAGGTTTGTACTCCCGCACAATTGGCGCTGGCATGGGTATTGGCACAAGGCGAAAATATCATTCCAATCCCCGGAACCAAACGCAGGAAATATCTGGAAAACAATGCCGGAGCTGTGGATATCGCTTTGTCACCATCCGATCTGAAAGACATTGAAGATTTGCTGGCAAAATATCCCGATACGGGAGCCCGCTATCCTCAGGCCATGGCAAAAATGACAGGAAAATAGTTATTGTTTTCCTACTGAAATAATTATAAGGCAGTTTCGGAAAACCGAAACTGCCTTTTTTGCTGGATGAAGATTCGATTTTTTTCCTTAATTTTGAACTCCTTCAAATCTACCATTCTCAGCGAGTGACAACTACATTATTTCAGCGAATCATTTATAAATTTCATATATGCGAAAGAAAATCTTTACCCTGCTATTTTGTTTGATGACGGTCGGAGCTCTATGGGCACAAAATCCGGCTAAGTGGATGCGTTATCCGGCCATTTCTCCTGACGGCAGCAAAATTGCCTTTGCCTATCAGGGTGATATTTATGTGGTTGACAGCCAGGGTGGAAATGCCCATCAGCTGACCAGTAATCCGGCTCACGACTACCATCCCGTGTGGTCGCCCGACGGCAGCAAACTGGCTTTTGCCTCCAACCGAAAAGGCAACTTCGATGTCTACCTGATGGATGCCGATGGTGGTAATCCCACTCGTCTGACTACTCACTCGTCCAACGAAATTCCCTTTTGCTTTACGCCCGACGGCAAAGAAATTATCTACAGCGGATTAATTCAGGATCCGGCCGCCAGTCTTACTTTCCGCAGCTATGGCGAGTTGTATAAGGTCTCTGCGAAAGCCGGTCGCCCCGAACAGGTCTTCGCGGTACCTGCCGATGAGGCCACGATGAGTCAGGATGGGAAATTCATCTATTACAACGACATCAAAGGGGTTGAGAGTCGCTGGAGAAAACACCACACCTCGTCGGTCGTGCGGGATATCTGGATGTTTGACACCCAAAATAAAAAATACACCAAACTGACCGCTACCAACGGTGAAAGCCGCACGCCGGTGCTTTCGCCCGACGGCAAAACCGTCTATTTTCTGGGTGAACGGGGCGGCAGCTTCAACGTCTTCAAATTCGCGGTTGCCGATCCAAAAAACGTGACTCCGGTTACGTCGTTCAAAAAAGATCCTCTCCGTTTCCTCTCGGCTTCGCGTAACGGAATGCTGTGCTACACCTTCCAGGGAGAGATCTATACGCAGCAACCAAACGGCAAACCGCAAAAGATCAGCGTCAACATAAAACGCGACGACTCTGCCGAAGAGACGGAAGTGCTCAAATCGGGCAGAGAAGCCTCCGAAGCTGTGGTTTCGTCCGACGGCAAACAGATGGCCTTTATCTTCCGTGGCGATGTCTTTGTCTCATCGGTTGACTATGGTACAACCAAGCAGATCACCAGCACTCCCGAACAGGAACGTCAGGTGGCTTTCAGTCCCGATGGCAAAAAACTGGTCTACTCCGGCGAACGCAACGGCAGCTGGAATCTTTACGTGGCGTCCATCGCCGATGCGAAAGAGCCGAACTTCCCGAATGCGACCATCATCAACGAAGAGTGTCTCTACAGCACGCCCCGCAACGCGATGTACCCCAAATTTTCTCCCGACGTCAAGGAGATCGCTTTTTATGAAAACTGTTGCGAGTTGAAAATCATTACCCTTGCCGATAAGAAAGTACGGCAGAGTACTGTCGGCAAAACCACCTTCTCGAGTTCCGACGGCGATCTCGATTCCAACTGG
>CAZFTY010000260.1:0-4235 GCA_964521835.1 uncultured Microbacter sp. | reverse complement strand
CCGGGGTGAGAAGCGCTCCGTCGCATTTGCCCTTGTTGTACCAACGACGTAATGAATCGATACTCCAGTAATCGAAAATAGTAGTCCGTCCGTCATCGCCACTGAACCCTTCGGCATCGGCAGCCGGTTCGCCTAATTCCTGTCCGGCATAAATCATCGTCGCCGAGGTGGAGAGGGTGGCTGTTACAATCATTGCCGGAACAGCTTTTCTCGCATCGCCGGCAAAAAAGCGGGAGGCGATCCGTTGTTCGTCGTGGTTTTCGAGAAAGAAGAGCATTTTGGGCAAAATATCGTTTACCCGTTGCCACATTACACTGATATGCCGCGCCGATTCGTTGCCACAGGTAATATTCCGCAGGGCATCGTACATTCCCACTTTGTCGTAGAGATAGTCGAAATGGCCGAAATCGAGATAGCTACGGTAAACAGCGGGGTTGTATGCTTCGGCGATAAAAATGATATGCGGAAACTGTTCCTTTACTTTGGGGATTACCCACGACCAGAACTCCACCGGCACCATCTCGACCATGTCGCAACGGAAACCATCAACCTGTTTGCCCGCCCAAAAGAGCAGAATGTCTAACATTTTTGTCCAGGTATCGGGTGTCGGCACGAAATGCTTCGTGTGGCCACCCTGATAATCCACGCCATAGTTCAGCTTCACCGTTTCGTACCAGTCGTTTACTGTCGGATGTGCCGAAAAAACATCGTTGCCGCTTGCTTTGGCCGGGTATTCGTGATAAGGCACCTTTTCCTCTTTCAGCAAGTTGAATTGTCCGGCAAAGAACTGATTGGGAAGATAGTAGAAATTATTCTGCGGATTAAAAGCATGGTTGATATTGTCGTTTTCGCCCAAATCGGCAATACCTGCCGGTTTGGCATCCGAAGCGTACTGACGCGCCACATGGTTGGGCACAAAATCGATCAACACCTTCATTCCGGCTTTGTGGGTTCGTTTCACCAAAGCCTCAAACTCCTGCATCCGGTTTGTTACATCGACAGCCAGATCGGGATCGATATCGTAGTAGTCCTTTATGGCATAGGGCGATCCTGCTTTCCCTTTTACCACTGCCGCATGATCTTTACGAATGCCGTATGCCGAATAGTCGGTCTGTGTGGCATGTTCGATCACCCCTGTGTACCAGATATGGGTAATGCCCAATTCCTGAATGCTCTTCAGAGCCTGGGACGTAATGGCATTCAGTTTGCCGCATCCGTTAATGTCGATGGAGCCGTTGGGCAGATTTACATGTGTTGTATTTCCGAATAACCGGGGAAACAGTTGGTATATAATAAATTTACGTGACATGTTATTTTGGTATGAAATCGGAGAAACAGCCGTTTTACAATGACAAACTCTCCCTCATTTTCTTTGTAAGCCCTTTGATAGTTAGGTTATACGAAAGCCGTATCCACTCTGTCAGCTCCGCGTCCGGGATGGTGTCGTTCAGTAAAATCGTGTTCCAGTGTTTTTTGCTGAGGTGATAACCGGGTTGCACCGCGTCATACTTTTCTCTCAGTTCGATTGCCAGTTCGGGATCGCACTTGAGTGCAATGGTGGAATCGCCGTCGAGCGCAATAATGGCATACATCTTGCCACCTACCTTCAACACCAGGTGGTCGTCGCCGAAAGGAAAAGTCTCTTCAGTGTGCGGCAATGCGATGCAAAATTCGCGTGCTGCGATAATATCCATAGCAAAAGAGTGAATTGGTTTGCAGGACAAATATACAGTAAATCTTGCAAGCGGGCGATTTTTATGGTAGTTAATTGCAATTGCATGGGAATAGTATTTTTGGGGGAATTGAAGTTTGCAACACTCAACACAATACCGGGTAGCGCGATCTCCGAGTCGCGTAAGATGTAACAGCGAGTCGGAGCTCGCTGCATCCCGCCGGTATTGCAGTCGTCATCGCTACTTTTTGCAAAATAAAGAGTACCTTTGCCGCAACAAAAAGTAAACAGTACCCGGTAGACAGTATGGGTTCTCCCGTTGTTGAACCGATTACTGAGTGCAGGATACTGCGTACTAAGTACTTTTCCGATCATGGTTCATAAATACGATTTTTTAGTGATAGGCAGCGGTATTGCCGGCATGAGCTTCGCGCTGAAAGTAGCCGACAAAGGAAAAGTTGCCATTTTGTGCAAGTCGTCTCTCGAAGAGGCCAACACATCGTATGCTCAGGGTGGAATTGCTTCGGTAATGAAACAGACCGACAATTTCGAGAAGCATATTCAGGATACCATCATTGCCGGCGATAACATTTGTGATCGCGACGTGGTGGAAAAAGTGGTAAAAGAGGCTCCCGTTCAAATTAAGGAGCTGATAAGCTGGGGTGTCGATTTCGATAAGGATGACAAAGGAAACTTTGATCTTCACCGCGAGGGGGGGCACTCCGAATTCCGTATTCTGCATCACAAAGACACTACCGGGAGTGAAATCCAGGAGAGTCTGATCCGGGAGGTGAAACGCCATCCGAATATCGATGTTTTCAACAATCACTTTGCCATTGAAATTCTGACACAGCACCATCTGGGTCAGATTGTTACTCGCCATACACCCGACATCGAATGCTACGGGGCCTACGTGCTTGACAACAATACCCGCAATATCGATACGTTTCTGGCAAAGATCACGCTCATTGCCACTGGCGGTATCGGGAATGTATATCATACTACCACCAATCCGGTGATTGCCACCGGCGACGGTATTGCCATGGTGCACCGTGCGCGTGGTATAATTCGCGACATGGAGTTCGTGCAGTTTCATCCCACGGCATTGTATCACCCGGGCGAACGACCCTCGTTTCTGATAACCGAAGCGATGCGTGGTTACGGAGCGCTGCTTCGCACCAGCGACGGTAAGGAGTTTATGCTCAAATACGATGCCCGTGGTGCGTTGGCTCCCCGCGATATTGTGGCCCGCGCCATCGACAACGAAATGAAAAACCGCGGAGACGATTGCGTCTACCTCGATGTTCGTCATAAAGATGCGGAAGAGACGAAAAATCACTTCCCGAATATCTACCAGCATTGTCTCGATCTGGGGATCGACATTACCAAAGATATGATTCCGGTGGCACCCGCCGCTCACTACCTTTGCGGTGGTATCAGCGTTGACCTTAACGGACAGTCGACCATCAACCGGTTGTATGCCGCGGGCGAATGTTCGCGTACCGGGCTTCACGGGGCAAACCGCCTTGCTTCCAATTCATTGATCGAAGCGGTGGTGTATGCCGACGCGGTGGCCAAACATGCCGTGCAGCGGCTAAGCGATTATTCATATAAAGAGTTTCCTGAGTGGGACGATACAGGAACTTCCCTGCCGGAAGAGAATGTGCTGATAACCCAGAGCGTGAAGGAGGTACAGCAGATAATGAGTACCTACGTGGGCATTGTACGGTCTAACCTGCGTCTGCAACGGGCTTTGTCGCGGTTGGAGATATTATACCGAGAAACGGAAAGCCTGTTCGATCGCTCGGTGGTATCGAAAGAGATTTGCGAGTTGCGCAACATCGTTAGTGTGGGTTACCTGATTATTAAGCAGGCGATGCAACGCAAAGAGAGCCGCGGCCTCCATTTCACCATCGACTATCCCGAACCGTGCAAAACGGATGCCGAGAAAGCGGGGAAATAGCAAAGTACTCGGTAAGCAGTACCCTGTCGAATCCGGATTTTAAATGGTAAATCGTAAATATTAAAATTGTAAATTTCAATTATGAACTTATTCATCCACTGGAACATCGACCCTGAAATTGTAAAGATCTTCGGCATTTCGGTGCGTTATTACGGAATCCTTTTTGTAGGAGGCATTCTGTTGGCTATCCTTATGATGGAGAAAATGGCCAAATTGCAGGGATTTACGCAAAAAGAATGGGATAAGCTCACCCTTTACGGATTGTTGGGAATTGTGCTTGGTGCCCGATTGGGGCACTGCCTTTTTTACGAACCGGACTACTTCCTGGCTCATCCGGTCGAAATATTTCTGCCTATGCAGCGGTTGGCCGACGGCGAGTATCACTTTACGGGTTTTCAGGGGTTAGCCAGCCACGGAGGGGCGCTGGGGCTAATTCTGGCCATTGCGCTGTTCACTTATCAGACAAAGCGTAAACTCTTTGTCACTCTCGATCTGGTTGCTGTTGTCACTCCAATTGCCGCCTTTTTCATTCGCATGGCCAACCTGATGAATTCGGAAATTATCGGTAAGCCTACCGATGTGCCCTGGGCATTTGTGTTT
>CAZFTY010000259.1:0-4246 GCA_964521835.1 uncultured Microbacter sp. | reverse complement strand
GCAGTTGAAGGGGCCGAATTAGTTCCCCAGAGAGAAATTTGAGGAGCCTGATTTACCAAAGTACCTGTAAAAGAATAAGTTTTTCTATTGATAGTAGTCAAATCATCCGGCATCGGAGAATTAGTCCCAAAATAGCAAATAGCCCTCGGATCTAATGTCAACGTATCCGTCACATATTGTTTCGGCATAAGCTGGGTCACATTTCCCACAATAACAGTATTACCGGTATTAGCATCATACTGCTTTACTTTACCTGTCATTACATCTACCATATAATCTGATTGAGTCAGCACATTAGCCGTACTACTAGACATATTATTTCTCAAAATTCCATAGAAATTCGAATTTGTAGAAGTAGTTCCGTCCATTCTAACTGTAGCATCATCGGCATAGCTTGTCATTGAATTATTGACAGCTGTAATAGCAGAGTCAAGATATGCAACATTTTTAGTTGACATTGTCATATAATTCTTTGCCAACACGCCATACGCAAATTTCAGCCATTTTGTGCGATCCCCTTTATACATAATATCATTAGTAGGCAGAGTGGATGGATAGATCGTTGCATCAGATTTACTCAAAATATCAATTGCCTGCTTTGCCCATAATCTTGACTGGTTCAAGATATATTCCTGCGAATCATAATCAAACACAGTTCTTCCCGGATCTAAATATTCTTTACAGGGAGCATCACCGTGGAGAGAGGTCAATTCATACCAACCGTAAGCTTTTAATGCTAAGCCTATACCTTGATAAAGTGGTTGGTTCTGCTTTACAGCCCCGTTAATCATATCTTCCAGATTCTGTCCAAACTCGTAGTAGACCATTTTCCAGACTTCAGCATAATCGCTAGTGGGTGCATAATACATCAATGCTCCATATGTGCCGGCCACAGTTCCATTTCCTGCAAAATACTGGCACATAGATCCAACCACCCGCATATCATAATAGTTCGATGCTAAACCCGACAAGATAGGAGCCAATCGCAAGTTGGGTTCTACTGATTCGGGAGTATCCACATTCTTATTGACATCTAAATAACTATCGCAAGAGACAGCTAAAAATAGAGTAAATATAATTGATAATGATAATAATATCTTTTTCATATAGTCTCAAAATTAAAATGTTATATTTAATCCGAAAGAGTATCCTCTTGGAGCTCCTGTGCTTAACATATCAAAGCCGACGCCTCCAGTTCCACCTACAGCTGAAGAGGTTGCATTACCGACAGGATCAAGACCGGAGTAGTTGGTTAGTACAAATAAATCCGAACCGGCAGCAAAAACAGAACATGCCGAAATTAAGTTACCAGTAAGCTTACCAATCAATTTCTTGTCGAAATTGTAAGTCAATCTAAGCTCCGCCATATTCAGATAATTAATCCCTTTTTCTATCCAATTCGGATCTGCATTAGTAACTGAAGTATAACCATTAGTCAAATCGGTTAATTTTAACGCAATGTTATTTTTAGTGGGGTTGCTACTATTTTCCTTGCCATCTTTAAGGACTCCGTTATAAACTACCGCTCCCGTATTTCGCAAATTTACAGATTCTAAGCTGGAGCCATTACTCATCATTTCTCTTTTGGTTCCATTCACCACTTGAGTTCCTAATTTACCACTCATTAAACATGACAGTGCCCAATTCTTATATTTAACACTGGCGCTGAAACCAAAATTGAATTTTGGCTCTCTATCGCCCAACACAGTCCAAGTGCTACTTATCAAAGGTAATCCACTTGTAGGATCAACCAATATCTGCCCCTTGTTGTTTCGTTGATAATCATTACCGGTAATGGTAGTAATAGGACTTCCCACCATAATACCGTTCCGAAGGTTACCCGACACCCATGTTGCTGAGTTATAATATTCTGTAACACCTGCAGGCAACGACAATACTTTACTCCAGTTTTTACTACCATTTACACCCAGATTCAATGTCCAGTCTCTGTTGCGGATAAAATCGTAAGATACCAGAAATTCGGTACCGCTTGTTTGGAATGATCCCATATTTCTGTTATTCAGGATAAAACCTGTTGCATACGACATACGGAAACCAGTAATAATCTGATCCTCTGATTTCGTTTTGTAGAATGCCCAGTCAAAATTCAATCTATTATCAAACATACGCCCTTCGACACCCACTTCCCAAGCTGTATTCATCTCAGGTTTGAGATTTGGGTTCGGGCCCGTAAAGCCGTATGCAAATCCAGCTCCAGTTGTGGTTTGCAAGGCAAGTGCCGGTTGAATAGAAAGAGGAGGTGCATCCTTACCTACTTTCGCCACCGAACCTCTTAATTTCACATAGCTCCATGTATCCGAATGGTTCTTCATAAAAGGAAGTTCCGACAACATAAAACTAAAGTCGGCAGCCGGATAGAAGAAAGAACGGTTTGCAGCAGGAAGTGTTGATGACCAATCATTTCTACCTCTCAGCGTTATAAAAGCCATATTGTTGTATGATGCCTCAAACGATCCTGACACAGCTTGCACCCTACGAATTCTGGTTGCCTGTAAATCAACCACAGTGGTTGGATCACAATTGGAGATAGACTGAAAATCCTGCACATAAAATTTCTCTCCATGCACAGCCAAAGTCTTCGATCCAACTTCCAGCTGGTGATATCCACCCTGAAATGAGAGATTAAATTTACCAAATTGTTTTCTATACGAAGCCAATAAGTTAATAGTAGGATCCGATTCAACTACATTCGATTGATCAAAGCTACCACTCTTGATCGCAGAAGTGGTGAATTGGGGATTAATCGATGTAATATAGGTACTGGAAGAGACATCCCATCCTACTTGGGCTCTGAACACCAAATCAGTCATCGGAGTGATTACAACATTCATCGCAGAAATAAAACGGTCCGTTGTATCATATCTTTTATCCCGATATAGATCGAAATAAGGATTCAGAATATCAATATCCTGATATTTGTTCGGATATCTTATTGAGACTCCATCTGTAGGAGACAAGTACGTCTTCATATTGTCAGTCAAAGGCCATTTCATAGCCAAATCCAATACACCTCCTGTTCCTTTGGCTACTTTATCATTGCCACTGTTCATATATTGCAATGACGCATCAATATTCAACCAATTATTCAATTTTGCTGTTCCCGATACGGCTAAGTTTTTACGTTTATAAGCTGCCACCGGAACTACACCCGTTTGATCAATCAAACCAGCAGAGGCACGAAACGTCATCTTGTCATTTCCCACATCGAAAGAAAGATTGTGCTTTTGGCTCACACCCGTTTTGAAGAGAGATTTCAGGTTGTCATAGAGAGGAGTATTTGCCGCATAGGGAGCTCCCCATTTAGATGCATTATAATAATTGGTAGTACCAAAACTTCCCTGATCATACACTGTTTGAAGATCTGGGTATTTATACACATTATCGAATTTGAAACTGTTACTATATGAAACCTTTGCCTGACCCGAACGACCCTTTTTGGTCGTGATAATGATAGCTCCATTTGAGGCATCCGATCCATATAATGCAGCTGCAGCAGCACCTTTAAGGACCGACATGCTTTCAATATTATCCGGATCAATATCAGAACCACGATTCGTAAAGTCGTTTTGCATCCCGACAGTTGATGTAGATGGAGCCTTAGCCCATTGGCTATTCATATCAAATGTACTATTACTCATAGGAATACCATCAATCACATACAATGGACTGTTATTCCCTGAGATAGAGGTAGGAGCCCTAAATACGACAGTTGATGAAGCTCCTGGAGATCCGGATGAAGAAGTAACATTCACACCCGCAACACGTCCCTGCAGAGCATCAATAAAGTTTTCACGTCCGGACTCTGCAATATCAGAACCTTTGACGTTTTGAATGGCAGCTCCGACTGAACGTGCAGCTCTTTTTACTCCAAATTCTGCAGTAATAACTGCCTCTTGCAGCATTTGAGAGTCTTCTGTCAAAGCTACATTGATTAAAGCACGGGCACCGACTTTTTCTTCATCGGTCTTATACCCAATAAAAGAAAAAGAAAGCACATCTTTTGGCGACGCAGGAACAGAAAAGCTCCCGTTTCCATCCGTAATAGTTCCTATTGTTGTACCTTTAACAACAATAGAAACGCCAATCATCGGCTGACCTTTTTCATCAACCACCTTTCCTTTGATTGCTTTTGTCTGTGCATAAGCGCCCACGACAGTGAACAATGCCATCAACAAACAACAACCCAAATAAAACCATCTTTGCTTAAACATCTTAGTCATAATTT
>CAZFTY010000258.1:0-4274 GCA_964521835.1 uncultured Microbacter sp. | reverse complement strand
CCAACGACCCCGAGATTACAAATCACGTGCTCTGGCCAACTGAGCTAAAGAGGCGGTTCGATTTTTCAATCAAAAGCCGTCTTAACTATGATGGTTAAAACGGCTTGCAAATGTAGACGTTTTTTTCAGAAGTACAAAATCTTCTGTGCTTTTTCTTTCAAAAAATTTACTTTTTCAGTATCGCCTTCTCAAATATTTTGCTATCAGAAAACTATTCTTTGTTCTTTCGTCCACCAGAATATCAATTTGCAGGTTGTTTGGTCTTTTCTTTATGTTTAATCACCTGTTTTTCGATTGCATCAACTGCCGTATCGACAGCTTCCTCGAATGTATCGCATATTTTTGATGCAAAAATTTCATTCCCGGGAATATTTATTTTCACTAAGGCCTCTTTGTTGGCAATCGCTTCGGGCTTTACGACTTTAAGAATAACTTCGGCACTCAAAATCTCATCAAAAAAATGATCGAGCTTCGAAACTTTCTTTGTAATGTGATCTTCCAGTTTTTGACTAGCCTCAAATTTGATGGCTTGAATTCTAATGGTCATGGTTACCTCCTTTTTTTAGCTCTTGGATGAGCCTGTTGATAGATGGAATGCAGCTGGTCGAATGTTGTGTGCGTATAAATTTCCGTCGCCGAAAGATTACTATGCCCCAACAACTCCTTCACCGCGTTCAGTTCTGCCCCGTTATTCAACAAAGTTGTAGCAAAAGTATGCCTCAACACGTGCGGACTTCTTTTCTTCATTGAAGTGACACCGGCAAAAGCCTTTTGCACCTTGTTGTATATAAATTTCGGATAAACCCCGGCTCCATTATTAAGTGTTATAAGCCGATCCGCAATGTTTTGTTTTAAGAATACATCCCGCTGGACAATATATCCGGCGATTAACTCCGCCAATGATGATCCGAAAGGGATAATGCGTTCTTTATTTCGTTTCCCCAGCACTCTGAGTGTACGTTTCGTCAAATCCACATCTTCGTCTTTCAATCCGATGAGCTCCGCTCTACGAATACCCGTTCGATAAAGTATTTCGATAATGACCTTTTCACGCAGGCTCTCAAAATCGTTTTCGATGATGTTTTCACTGACAAAATTAACTTCATTTTCGCGAAAAACCAAGGGTAACGGCTTTTTTATTTTAGGCGAAATCAGTTTTTTTGTCGGATTATTCGTACACAATCCTTTATGTGCAAGAAACCGGTAGAATGACTTAAGAGCCGACAGTTTCCGGTTGACCGTACGGGCACTGTCACCGGCATCCATCAACGCCACAATCCACTCCCTAATAGCGGTGGGAGAAACATCCTGAGGGGAGAAAGCAGTCGATCCGGGGGAGAGAAAGTGAGCGAACTGCAACAAATCGTTTTGATACGACAAAACGGTATGAGAAGAGGCGATTTTCTCATACCGTAAATATTCTATGAATCGGTCTATCATGCAACAAAAGGGATTTGATGCAAAGATAGCCTAAAACCGCATAAACCGGTTAGTATTATTCCTGGCTCTGATGTAATTGTTGAACGTAGGCTGCATGAACCAATTCCTCACGACGAACAACCGAAGGTTTTGAAAAAGCCTGACGTCTTCTCAATTCTTTTACCACACCTGTTTTTTCGAATTTTCTTTTGAATTTCTTCAAGGCTTTTTCGATGTTTTCGCCTTCTTTTACTGGAACTACAATCATTTCGCTGGTAATTGTGTTAAAAATTAAATATCATTTATTTCGGGCTGCAAAGGTAGAGAAAGGTTTTCAATTCTACAATATTTCTCACAAATATTTTATCGACCCGACAAACTTTCCTTTTCCGTTCCGGCTCAACCGGTTGCTAATCCCTCTCGTCTATCTGTAATTACAAACCGATTCCGGACTTCTTTTGCTCCGGTTCGCTATCGGGAACAGTTTGTCGTTGTTTTACCTGCTTGCCGGATGTAAGGTGGTAGTTCATTTCGAACAATACCAGATTCTTTATCAAATTGAGGCTTGCAGTCGATCGGCTATAATAATCGCCGGTCTCCACAACCTGATCCTGTTGATACTTCAAGCCCATTTTTACCGGTGGCATGTAGAGCAATGTCAGATTGAGGCGTTGTTTCATCAACGTTTTGCTTATCAACAGCACTACCAAATCATTGTTATCCGAACTAAATCCCTGGATACCGGCCTCTTTGCTCAAACGTTTTTGCAATACGGCTCCTGCCGTCCAACCGGTAGCCGGATTCACATAAACCAATGTAGAATTGATAATCGAGTTGCTAACCGTCGTACCTTCACCGTTATACTTCAAATGGTTTTTATAAAAATCGAATGAGTTTTGCCAGAATACATATTTACTAAGCGGTAGCGTAAAGTTGGCCTGCACCCCATAACGTTCGTACAAATCGGCATTGACATTGCTTACATAATAATACTTCCCGACTTTCGACACGTAAGAAGCGATTCGTTTATTGTCGAAATAATAATAAGGTTCGATCGTAATAAAATTCAGAATATGGAATTCGAGTCCGATTTTTTGATAAATCGCCGTCTTCAGATTCGGGTTTCCCACATTCCACGTCAACGAGTCGGATGCCGTCTTAAACGGAGTCAGCTGATCCATCGATGGATAATCGGCAAAAGTATGATATTTAGCCACGACATTGAATTTTTGACTCGGTACGTATTGAAGATTAAAATAGGGCATAAACGCATTTACGTTCCTCGACTCGCCCAAATATTGCTGATGATACGTTTCAAGAATTCCCCCACCCTTCACTTTCCACTGTTTCAAAGGCTGATAATTGACATACAACGAGAAACGATTCTTAAATTCTTTATAGGTAAACGACGCACCGGACATCTTATTGGTATTGTTCTGATTACGGAACCCATACCCTAATTCTGCCGACAATTTGGGAGTAAACTGGTAGTTATATTCTACATTAAAGCGAAGGTAGTTGCTGCTTCTATCGATATGACTCAGCGAGCTAAAGTTATCCTGCGAAAACGTATCGGTCGACTTCCCGCTTCCGATATTATATCTCAAATCGGAAGAAATCGTACTTTTATCGTTCAGTTTGCCATTGTATGTAATGGTTGTTCTTATATTATCGGTAGAGCTGAGAGTGGAATTTTCGGATGAACTACGATTGAGAAATTCACCATTAACCGAATTTGTAAGGTTATTGTTGAATCGATCATTCTGGTGCTCTCCATTCCAGTTAATTTCGGCCGATATAGTATGATTTTTATTCAGTTGGTAATCACCACCCAGACTTGCATTTCCACTAGAATCTTTCAGTCGTCCATTCGGATGATCAAAATCGAAAGCATCCGATGTCGTTGTCACATTTCCATATTGTTTAACCGATTCGAAAGGCAACTCCAGATTATCGCCAAAACCCCTGCCAGTCGCGTAAATATTTATCTTTTTGTATGTATAGGTGAGATTCATGTTTCCATAATCCTGAAGCACCAACTGCGAACTATTTTTGCCCGTCACATCAAAAAAGGAGGTGTTTCCCACATAAAGATCCACGCCCGAATAATCCTTTTTCAGTATAATATTGATTACCGCAGCATAACCCTCCGTAGCATACTTGCCAACGGGATCTTTGATAACCTCTACCCTTTCAATACGATCGGGCGAAAGCGTTTTTGCCATTTGCTGGTCTTTTTCCACCCCATCGATCAACAGGAGCACATTCGTACTGCCGTTAACGCTGATCGATTTGTCGTACCGGCTATAATTTACCCCGTTCAATTTACCAAGCAGCTCCTGAGAGGTCGCCGTTCCGGCCTTTAACTCCTTTGTAATAGTAAACACATCGCGATCGATCTTATTCTGCCTTGCACTCCCCTTGACAGCAACCTCTTTCAGTTGCTTTGAGTCTTCGTCCATTAATAAAGTTCCCAATGCACGATCTTTGACAGCCAACTCGAGATCTTTATATCCGAGGTAGCGAATTCTGAGTTTATTGGCTTTGGCCGGTGGCGCAATTTCAAAATAGCCTTTCGAATCGGTGATACACCCACCCAACAAACTATCTTTCGCCGACAGAAGCTCTACCGTTGCAAACTCAATCGGTTGCTTCGTCTGACTATCTCTGACAGTGGCCGAGATATTAGCCGCAGGTGCAGCAGAAACCGAAAACACCGTCAATGTGGCCATCAAAACCACAGAAAAGAAAAATCTTTTACACTTCATATTATTATCGAATTTTTGTAATGCCTCCCAACGGGACTAAAACCTAATTTTGCGGAAATAACAAAACTATATTTAATATTTAGACCT
>CAZFTY010000257.1:0-4285 GCA_964521835.1 uncultured Microbacter sp. | reverse complement strand
CTGTTACTGTTGATAAATCCGCATGTTATTATTTTTAAACATCAGTTTTATCTTGGGGATATCCAACCCGAACTTCGAATTATTATTGGAATCGTTTTGTTGTTATACGGTTGTTACCGTTTAGCTAAAGTTCTGACAAAAAAGAACGAAATCACTCCATCTCAAGACGAGAATAATTGATCGACTTAATTATTTGACAACCAAACTAAAATGCTAAAGACCATGAAATGTCGTGCCATACAGACTGTTGTGTCCACTACTTTGATTCTTATTTTATCTGTTTTTTTTATTGTATCATGTGGGCCGCGCAAGACTAATAAAAGTACTGACACCCCGACATCAGGTAAGATTAAAGTTGGTATCGACGATTCTTACAAGCTCATGATGGAGGCTCAGTTCGACCTTTTTACCCATTTTTATAAAGATGCGAGTTTCGATACCATTTATGATGCCGAAACCAACATCATCAATATGTTCCTGAAGGATTCCATCGAGACAATGGTTATCAGTAAGCAGTTGTCGAAAAAGCAGATGGAAGACCTGAGGGCAAATCTGATTGTTCCGACATCGACGTTGATTGCTCACGATGCGGTTGCATTTATACTGAACAAAAACAACAAAACGAATCAGTTTTTATACGATCAGATACGTGACATCTTTCAGGGAAAGATTAAGACCTGGAATCAAATAGATTCAAAATCCGGCTTAGGAAGCTTGAAGATGATTTTTGATAAGAACGGTTCTGCCAATGTCCGCTATTTCAAGGATAAATTTAAAATCACAGAATTTCCTTCTACGTTTTCGGCTGCCGCATCAAACGATCAGGTTATCAGTTACGTAGAAAAGAATAAAAATGCGATTGGCATTATTAGTGTAAACTGGATTAGTGATCCTCAGGATTCAATTTCGCATAACTTTTTGCAACGGACTCAGGTGGCCGGAATTACTGCTTTTGAAGGAAGTACGTCATCCGACACTCACTACAAACCTTTTCAGGCCTATATCGTAGATCAGAGCTATCCGTTTACCAGAGACGTATATTTTATCAACAGACAAACATATAACGGTTTAGGCTTAGGGTTGGCCTCTTTTATTGCCGGAGAGAAAGGACAAACAGTTATCCTTCGTTCCGGAATGGTACCCGCCGCAGCTCCCGTCAGAGTAATTGAACTTAAGAAATAATCAATAGAAGCTACTTAACAATCAATTCTAAAATCTATGTTATCTAGAACAAAAACAATCGGACTCTTTATTTGCGTAGCCTTGTGGGTAGCAGGAGTGGGCGTTACAAAAGCTCAAACCTTACAGGATGCGATTCGCTTTACGCAAAGTGAACAATTTGAAAATGCCAACAAAGCTTTCCAAACGCTTATCAGCCAACAACCTCAAAACGGGACCAACTATTTCTATTACGGAGATTACTATATCCGTAAATATTTGGCAGATACAGTGTCTGTCAACATAAAGAAAGCAACTGGCGATGCCGCTAAAACATTTGACAAAGGAACATCGGTTGATGCTAATAACCCGTTAAACTTTATCGGGTTGGCTGAATCTGCTTTGTTTCTGAAAAATACGGCAAAGGCTCAGGAATATATTGCAAAAGTGAAAGCGTTATTGCCCAGTAAGCAAAATAAGATTAAGATGCCGAAAGACGAACAAGCTACTGCATATGTCAAAATAGCGGAAGCTTATGTTATGAGTCTGTCAAACGACACGGCGGTTATTTTTTCATCTTTGCGTCAGGCCGAAAAACTGAATCCGAAAGATATAAATATCTATCTGGTAGAGGGAGATGCCTATTTTTATTTGTTGAATGATGGTTCTAATGCTATTAAGAACTACAATCAGGCATTCAAAATCGATCCGAAATCACCGGCAGCACAATTACGCATCGGTCGTCTTTGGGTCCGTTCTAAAAACTATGCAGATGGGTTGACAGCTTATAAATTAGTCGTTCAGCTCGACGCAACGTATGCTCCGGCCTACAAGGAACTCGGGTTCCTCAATGCTCAACTGGGTAATGCAAACGATGCAAAGCAAAATTTCCAGAAATTTCTGGAACTTTCTTCCGGCAATACCGATGCGCAAATGCAATACATTAACACATTGTTTGAACTGAAAGATTTTGCCGAAGTGGCAAAACAGGCTCAAAACGCGCTCTCAACCAATACGAACAATGTCGACTTGTATCGTGCGTTGGCATATGCAAACTACGAAACCGGTAAATATACCGAGGCCAAAGAGGCTCTGGAAACATTCCTCAAAAAGGCATCCGACGAGAGCATTCGTCCTTCCGATTATGCTTATCTGGGTCGCTCGTATGCGAAGCTCAAACAAGATACTATTGCCGGAAATTTCCTGATGAAGGCATATTCACTCGACAGTGTACGTGTTGAATATTTGTCGGAAGCTGCTGTCTCATTTACCAATGCAAAGGCTTACCCGAAAGCTATCGAAGCTTACAAAAAGAAATTGGCAACGCCTTTCAAAACTATACAAGACTATTATTATTTAGGAACTGCTTATTACAGTACGCAACAGTTTGCACAAGCCGACAGCACATTCACCACACTGATTGAAAAAGTTCCTACGTATATTGGTGGTTATTTGTGGAAAGCCCGTTCGTTATCAATGACCGATCCTGATAGTAAAACCGGCGCAGCATTGGCAGCATATCAAACACTACTTGAAAAGACGCAAGCTGAAGCTGATAAAAATAAAGTTGAGCGGAAAGAGGCATATTCTTATATGAATTATTACTATTTTGTTCAGTTCAACGCAACCAAATCACATGAACTCGGACGTAAATCGATAGAGTGCGGTAATAAAGTCTTGGAAATCGATCCGAATGATAGCAATGCCAAGAAAATCAACGAGGCAATTGACCGAATTATGAATCGCCCGGCTCAACCTAAAAAATAATATCGCTATCTATAACTGATAGATTGAACAAAAAATAAAAAAGTATTTTTCAACGGACAAAAACAAAGTTACGTGCATTGGGATAATAAATATTTTTTTACCTTTGCATCCGTAAGAAAACAAATTATCAACTCAAACCATTAAATTTTTTTACAATGAGCAAGACAAATCAAAAAAAAGAACAGAAATTGGGGGATGCAATGAGATCCACCATGACTATCGTCGCCATGCTAACTGCATTGGTGGTGTGCGTATTAGTTTATCATTTTGTTATGGGTAACCCCATTAACTTTGAAGGAGGAAATCCTGAAGGAAAAGGTTTACCTGGTAACTATTTAGCTATTATCTACAAAGGTGGATTTATCGTGCCTCTGTTGATGACAATTAACCTGATATTGATTATCTTTACCATCGAGCGTTTTATCTCATTAGGTCAGGCTGCAGGTAAAGGACGTTTGAATGTATTCGTAAAAAACATTCAGGAAGATCTTTCGAACGACAAAATTGAAGAAGCTCTCGTTCGTTGCGACAAACAAAAAGGTTCGTTGGCTAACGTTTTGAAAGCCGGTTTGCTTCGCTACCGTGCATTGCAAACAGAATCAACATTGACTAAAGATCAGAAAATTTTGGCTTTGCAAAAAGAATTTGAAGAAGCTACAGCTCTTGAATTGCCAATCCTTTCTCGTAATGTTGTAATTATTTCTACTATCGCTTCTATTTCAGTGTTATGCGGTCTTATGGGAACTGTAATGGGTATGATCCGTGCGTTCGCTGCTTTGGCTACTGCAGGTTCTCCTGATGCTGTTGCTCTGTCAACCGGTATTTCTGAAGCTCTTATCAACACTGCATTTGGTATTGGTGGTTCTTTGTTGGCAATCGTATTGTACAACTATTTCTCAACCCGTATTGATAACTTTACTTATAAAATTGACGAAGCAGGTTTTAGCTTAGTACAATCGTTTGCAGCTTCCACCAAATAAAGAGGGAATAAGCAGGCGGACTTATTAAAAGATTAACTACAAAGAACAATTAAATAATAATTCCATGCCAAAAATAAAATCAATTGCGAGATCACCGCACATAGACATGACGCCTATGGTGGACTTATTTTCGCTGCTGCTTACTTTCTTTATTTTAACTGCAACATTTCGTCCTGTTGATCCGGCAAAATTAACAATACCAAATTCAGTATCGGAAAAAGTAGCTCCCGATAATGATATTATGACTATTTTTATTTCGCCCGATAAAAAAATCTTTTTCAATTTCGACAACGGTAAGGATACTTCCAAACATTTTCGCGCAGAATTAATCAAGGCAATGGGCGATCAATACAAGATCAACTTTACGCCGAAGGAGATTA
>CAZFTY010000256.1:0-4310 GCA_964521835.1 uncultured Microbacter sp. | reverse complement strand
GGGCAATTTTATCGGTGATTTCGTAAAGGGGAATCGGTATGAGGAGTATCCGGCTAAGGTGCGCGAAGGAATTCTGCTGCATCGCCAAATCGATAGTTTTACCGACAGCCATCCGTTGGTACTCGATGCCATCGCGATGCTTCGTCCCGAATTCGGACGTTACTCGGGCATCATAATGGACGTTTTCTTCGATCATCTGCTGGCATCCGACTTTCGTCATTATACAAAAGGACAATCGTTGCGCTGCGTTTCGGCCAATTTTTATTATGCCACACTGCGCTACTACCCTCTCCTGCCCTCGCGGGTGAAAGGTTTTCTCTGGCATTTCATCTCCACCAACCGTTTGATGCGTTATGCGTCTTACAATGGGCTACAGGAGGCTTTTACCATTATGTCCAACTATAAAGTACCCGCTTTACGCCCCGAAGAGACGATCGCTTTTCTCCGGCAGAATCACGCCGAACTGGAAGAACGTTTTGCCGCCTTCTTTCCCGAGTTGGAAGCGTTTGTGCAGAATGTGGAGGTGTGAGGATTGGCATCAAAAAAAACTTCCACCATTAAGAAATGAAGAGGATGAAGACTCAATGCCCCTTAATGCCTTAATGGTTTATCTTTATATTCACATCCTCAGGGCGGAGCGAATACCTATCGAGAGATTTTCGGATTTTAGCCATGAATGACTTTATTGCCACAACGTAAGCTATCTCAAAAAAGCCTTTCTGTTATGATTTAGCAATGATGATCTCGCAATTCCCGTTATTTCTTCAACACTCCGATCACTCCCTGTGGTGTAATGGTTTCGGCACTGATGCTAAAACTTTTGCAACTGCTGTTGTTATAAAATTGTATACTGGCTTTACCATCTTTATCTGTTTTCACCGAAGGATTCCAGTACAAGGTACGCCGATAATCTGCCTCAGGTGGTAGTATGCTGTAATTCGGACTGTAAAACTCTTTTACCTGACTGTAACCATCCAACCACGTCTTGCGGACACCTCTGCCGGGTTGAGTAGGTATACCCCCGTCAGGAAAAGCTTCAATAAAAACCACACAGCTATATCTTTCTAAAGCATCCATTGGAGACATCTCACTTAAATCTGTGTAATTCACAATCGATGTCTCATTCTCACTAATATACATGGACTTGATACATTCTGCTCTAAGAGTATTCGGAGTATTAAAACTTTCCATTGCTGTAGTCACGTTGTAATCAACCACTATAAGAGGGAGTCTATTCTTATACATTAGTATTCTGTATGAACGATCATGTAATATAGAAAAATCCCTGTTTTTCTTCACTAAGAAATCGCCCAGGAAATCTTCAGTTACGCCTCCCTCGTCCAAAACTTTATCTTGCTCTGAATAGACATCATAGTAAGCCAGCGACTTCGCACGATTCTCATAAATATCCTTTTCCTTGCTGCGTTTTTTTGCTTTCACCTCTACCTCTTTCAGGTAATGCATTTTGTTTTCCATCCTTTCCCTGGTAGTCGACTTGGTGTTGATCTTCGGGATGGCAATTGGGGTAGAATCTTTGGATGCAAGAAGCAATGTATCTGTTGCTGCCGGCTTATCTTCCTCAGGGGCAACGGGTATCTGTTCAAACAAATCGGTATAACGGTATTGCTTAGGCGCCGGGCTGAAGAGTTTGTCCAACACCGTACGGTAATCTGTCTTTTTTCGCTTTTTTCTTACGGAAAAAACCATATCCCATCGTCCCTGCACATCGGCATTGATGCTAAACCTGCCCAAACTATCGGTGACAAAACTCTCTATAAAACTATTATGCAAATTGGTACTATCATTCTTCTGTGAAATAAGTGCCGATACATTCATATTGGGTTTGGGTATCGATCGCACAAACGAGACCACTTGTCCGTTTATCTCAATACCTTTTTCCGGTTGGTGTTTCAGTACAAAATTTTTCTTACCGCTTACCCAGTCCCAGTTGAAACGATGCCAGCCCTGCACCATCAATAACTGGTCGAGTGCACGTCGGTGAATCGAGTCGTCCGACTCAAAGTAATAGTCGGGATTATGCACATACCCTTTTATCTCCGACATCAGCAGCAGGTTGGATTGTATGTCCTGACCGGGCTTTACATCGTTTTGTCTGTCTTTCACTGATACCGAGAATGTAGTCTCCACCGGAATCGTATCCGGATCGGTAATAACAAACTGCATATTGACCTGTTCGAGGGGATTGTATACTTTTTTATCCGTGCTTTCTTTAATATTTAGTTCGTCAGTCCGGTGAATAAACAAGAGGCGGTCGCCAAGAATTGCTCCTTGCGCATCGAACAGGATAAGCCGTGAAACTCCTGCCGGCAACGTAGTTTTATCTATTTTGAAAGCAATGGGTTTTCCTTCCGAAGTATCGATCATCAGGTATTCTTGCAGGGAGCTTCCGCTGAATAGTGCCAATCCGAATACTCCGCGGGGAGTATCGCCGTTTGAAAGTATGCCCACCCCAATACTATCGGGAAAAGAGAGGTTATCTACTTTGAGTACCACGCCTTGGGGTTGCACTACAGGTAGATTGAACGTGTAGCTTTTGTCTTTGTAATTTACAACGACCTGAGGAAATTTATCGGCTTTGTTTTTCTGTGTGGATAATGCCTTTGCCGGAGTATAGGTAAAGACTCCTCTCCCATCATGCACGGATTTAAATCGAACTATGGTCTCTTTCGTTTCTGTCACGATCTCACCTGTAACATCAATCGGATTACCATACCCATCTGTAGCCTCAAAAGCAACTTGCGAAGGCACTCCTGCAACCAGATTCCCTCCTTCGGGATAGAACTTAAGGGTTACTGCTTTCGTTTTTACGGGTGATTTACGGAACATCGGATAGGCTCCCTGCCCATACTTCTTCAGGCTCTTTTCTTCGTAAGCGCCCGGCTTAGTCGGTTTATCGTAAACGGCAAAAGTGCGCGAAAAGATAACCTCTTCTCCGAAATTAAGCATATACTTGGTATAAGCCCGCACCTCATAAAAGCCCGAATAAAAGGGTAGTTTGTTCAACGTGAAACTGCCATGACACCTTCCATTCTCTACTTTCAACGTTTGCTTATCGATCACCTCACCTCCCGGATTAAGCAACTCCACATAGAGTGTTGTGCTAAGGGTACTGGCCTTGTGAAAGCCCGAAGCGACTAAGTAGCAACTGAACCAAATATCATCTCCCTGATAATAGGTAGAGTTATCGAAATGGAGATAGACTTTCTCCTGCGGTATACTCTTTGAAAACTGATCCATGATGCCGACATATTTGGCCAGTTTGCCGATAATGGTATCGTTGCTTTGAGCGGAGAGCTGAGGTATCAGGCTTATACCGAAGAGCAAAAGAACGGCGGCTTTTTTTGTTGTGTTCATACTATCATGTGATTTTCAGGCATTCCAGTAAATCGCTATCGCAGGTTAATATAATACGCTTATAATTAGTCACCCGCTGGGGCGCGAATAGGGTTTCAATTTCATTCGCGCGGTAACGGTGGTTGTATTATCATAACAAAAGCTACCTTATCTTCCACCATTAAGAAATGAAGAACATAAAGACTCAATACCCCTTAATACCTTAATGGTTTATCTTTATATTCACATCCTCCGGGCGGAGCCGCTGCTGCCGCACGATTAGCGCAGCGTATCGTGTGGTCGTACCATACATTGCTGATTTTAAACGCCCAAAAGCAAAGCCGTTCTTTCGCCATTAAGAAATAAAGAAAATAAAAGCTCAATGACCCTTAATACCTTAATGGTTGGTGTTTCAGACCTCCGCTAACTCCCTTAGCTGTCAAGGTTTATTGACTGAAAGTCATATTTACTTTAGCCCAATGGCGAAGCCTTGGGTAGAATACAAACAAACAGATTTGAGTCCTACAAGGACGGCTTAAATCGTCCTTACAGGACTCAAATTCCGGTTTATCAGATAACCCAACGTTACGCTTCGCTTTACGTTGGGCTTAAATAAGCCACCACTCCGTGGTTAATTTCATAACTTAGCAGCCCTCCACTAACCCCTACCGCAGAGGGGAATGTGGCATGACTGATTATGCAAAAACGCTACACTTATAATGTTTCGTTTATCTTCTCTTCACCATTAAGAAATGAAGAAAATAAAGACTCAATGCCCCTTAATGCCTTAATGGTTTATTTACATCGCCACATATCCCACGATGGGATTATAACTCCGCTCTTCAGGGCGGAGATAATACAGACCGACCGCTGCCGGGGCTTTAGCCCTGAGGTATTTGTTTTGCTACTACGAAAGCTCCTTTTCTTCCACCATTAAGAAATGAAGAACATAAAGA
>CAZFTY010000255.1:0-4327 GCA_964521835.1 uncultured Microbacter sp. | reverse complement strand
CACCTACGCCAACTCGTTACTTAAAGATGCGAACGAATCGGAAGAGGTTGTTCAATCCACGTTTATTACACTTTGGGAAAAGCGCGACAAGCTGGACATTCAGATTTCGGTAAAATCGTATCTGTATCAGGCGGTGCACAATCAGTGCCTCAATAAAATAAAACACGACCGGGTAAAACAGTCCCATTTCGAATATATCACCTATCAGAACAACGTGGAAGCGCCCGACGGTTATCAGCGCATGATCGAAAAAGAGCTGGCCGAAAAGATCCGTATCGCGGTAGAATCGTTGCCTCAGCAATGCAGGATGGTGTTTACGCTAAGCCGGTTCGAGAATCTGTCGTATGCCGAAATTGCCACGCAACTGAACCTGTCGGTAAAAACGGTGGAGAATCATATGGGAAAAGCGTTACGCATCATGCGCACCGAACTATCCGATTATTTACCATTGCTTATATGGCTATTACTTCCTTACTTTTAATTTATCGATTCATTGATTGCAGAAGATACACATATTGACCCCATTATTGCACGATTCCTTGCAAACGAAGCATCGCCCGAGGACATTCGTCTGTTGAACGAATGGATGGCTCTGGACGATGCCAACAAGCGTTATGTGGAGCAGGTGAAATGGCTGAACGACAAAGCGGCCTCTTCGTGCCAATATGTAAAGGTTGACAAGGCGAAGGCATGGGAGAAAGTAAAAGCCCAAACCATCGACTCCGTGCCTGCAAAACCGCGTTCGTTTCCCCGGATGCAATCGACATGGATGAGAGTGGCCGCGGTCTTTGTCCTGGTTCTGGGGTTTGCTTCGTTAGGCTACCATTTCTGGTCGCTTTCGGAGAAAAATACCATGCAATACAGCATTGCTTCTGCGAACGTTTCGGTCAACAAAATCATTGGTGATAATGTACAGGTATGCCTCAACCGGCAAACCACGATAGCCGTAACGGAAAACAAAAAGAAGAGAACAAAAGAGCTACAACTATCGGGAGAAGCCTTTATTCAGGTCAAACATGCGAAAGAGGAGCAATTGATTGTCAAAGCCGGAGAGACGCAAATTAAAGACATCGGTACCTCGTTTAATGTAAAGGCGCGTCCCGGTAGCCCTACGGTAGAGGTCTTTGTGCAAACAGGAGAGGTGATCTTCTTCACAACCGATCAATCGGGCATAACACTCAAACAGGGAGAAACCGGTATTTTCGACAACCAGACAAAAAAATTCCGCAAACTGGCAATAATCAACCCCAATGTGAATGCTTACAAAACGCACCGGTTTGTATTTGCGGATACCCCATTGAGTGAAGCTATAAAAGAGATCAATGCCGTGTATCCCGGTGCCATCACCCTCAAAGACCCTCTCATTGGAACAAATACAATTACCGTTACCTTTGATAATGAACGAATTGATGCCATGGCATCCGTACTGTCGGAGACGTTGGGATTGCAACTTTCAAAATCCGGCAACGGATATATTTTACGCTAACAAACATGTCGATAGCTAAAACCAGCAAACAAATAATTATTGCGATACTATTCCTGACCTCATGGCAATTTCTTTCTGCACAATCGACATCCGATTTCTACCTTGAACACAGAGTCTCATTAGCTGCGATCAAACAACCCATCGAAAAAATTCTCAACCAAATAGCAGAACAGACTGGATGCGTTTTCTCGTACAGCGCAAAAACCGTCAATGTGCAAAAAACAACCACCCTAAAAGCAACCAATAAGCCCGTAAAAATTGTTTTGGACGAAATTTTCGACAATCAGGTAGGATATATAACACGGGGAAAATATATTATTCTCAAGCCTCTCAATGACCATAAATCATCAAAAATGAACATTTTGGAGGGGTATATCTTCGACAGAAAGACCGGACAACAAGTAGCTAATGCCAGCGTGTACGACAAGAACATGAGATTGTCGGCAATCACCGACCAGCACGGATATTTTCGCATCGAAGTTCCTCGCAAACGACCCATTCCCAATCTACAGATCAGCAAGGAGGGTTATGCCGACACCCTGCTGTTAACCGCATCGTCCGGCTCATCACTGCACATGATGACTTTAAATTTAGAAGAAAACCGTCACAAAGAGAGCCGTTTGCCAAAATTTATTCCGCGATGGCTTTTGCCCCGTAAATTAAAAATTCACACGGCCAACCTCACCGACTCCATTTTCCGGAAAGTGCAATTTTCACTATTTCCAATGGTGAGTACGAATGCCTTGTTGACCGGTAACACGCAGAACGACGTTTCTCTCAATCTTACGGTGGGTTATGTCTATGCCATCCGCAAATTTGAATTGGGTGGCGCTATCAATATAGTACGCACCAATGCCAGCGGTTACCAACTAGCCGGAGTCGGAAATATTGTCGGTGAAACAGCAACCGGATTTCAGGGAGCCGGAGCAGTCAATGTCACCCGCACAGTGTCGGGCGTTCAAGCTGCAGGAGCAGTCAACATCGTATCTGAAAATGCGACTATGCAGGTGACAGGAGCTTTCAATTCTGCCCGAAACAGCTCCCTCCAACTATCGGGCGCAATCAATATTGCTACCGACACAGCCGATGTACAGTTGAGTGGAGCTATGAATATTGCTAAAGAAAACAAAGTCCAGATTTCAGGAGCGGTCAACATGGCTCAGAAATCTTCAGTACAGTTAAGTGGTGCCGTAAATATTGCGCCGAAGAGCGCCACAACCCAAATTACCGGCGCGGTTAACATTGCAGGCAAAACCAATGTTCAAATTGCGGCGGTAAATATTGCCCGGCACGTCAAAAACCTGCAACTAGGAGTTGTAAACATTGCCGATTCCTGCTCAGGCATTCCTCTAGGACTATTCAGCTATGTCAGGTCGGGCTATCACCGACTGGAAGCCTCTATCGACGAATCGTCGTTTGCCACCATTGCCTACCGATCGGGAGTACAGCGATTCCACACCTTCTTTGAAGCTGGTATTGCCACCAAACAGATGCCCGAAAGATTGTTCACGTGGGGATATGGCTTCGGAACATCATTGGGAAAAACACCGAAACTGCTTGTCGACTTCGATCTGTCGGTGCGCCAGTTTGCCAGTGCGCACACGTTTCTGCAAAACGGAAAGCAATTCAAGCTTTACTGCGGCATCGACCGAAAAATCGCTTCACGATTGTCTGTCGCGGTAGGAGTTGCCTACAATATGCTGGTATATAAAAACAGCGAGGAGAACCAGCAAGCCTACTCCTCAATCGCGCCCTACACGCTCACCAACAACATTTCGGGGAGTAATACCTGCCTGAAATCGTGGATCGGAGGGAAAGTGGCACTGCGCTTTTTGTAGTATTTTTGAAAAACAATCCGATTTTTTACCGAAGCAATAGGGGCATGTTGTTTTAAGGTTGTCTTAGAGATATAATTCAAAATAAACTATCTCATGAAGCTTAAAGCAACAATTACCGTTCTTATTGCGTCTGCTTTGCTCTCTGTCGAAACAGGCAACGCGCAAACAATCAATACACAAAAACACGAATCCGATTCGATTCGCAGAGCCATGCAACTATCCTTTCTTCCCTACATCGGTACGGATGGAAGATCTTCCGGCAAGATTGACTGTCATGTTTCATTCAACATTCTTGCAGGAACCATCCGCAGCGTCGATGGTTTTGAAATGGGAGGCCTGCTCAATATGGAGCGTCGCGATGCCGGAACCTGCCAACTGGCAGGTATCGGGAATATCGTTGGTGGCAAAACAAAAGGGTTTCAGGCATCCGGTATTTTCAACCAGTCGGGCAGCGTACGCGGTGTGCAGATGGCTGGAATCGTAAACAACACCCGAAAGATCGATGGCGTACAAATGGCAGGCATTGCCAACAACAAAACAGAGGGAAATTGTGTGCAACTGGCAGGAATCGCGAACAATGCGCAACATGGGAAAAACTCTCAAATAGCAGGTATCGTAAATACGGCCGACTCCGCCAGCATACAGATTGCCGGTATTGCTAATTATGCCCGTAACGTAAACGGCACCCAAATTGCAGGTTTGGTAAACGTAGCAAAACGGGTAAAAGGTTGTCAGATAGGAGTCATCAATATTTCCGATTCATGCGGCACTTCTATTGGAATTATCAATATCGTAAGACATGGCATACACCAACTCGACATTTATGGTGACGAACTGTTTTACAGCAATATCGCCTTTCGCTCGGGTACTTCAAAACTATACACATTACTGACGGCAGGTATCCGTCCCGACAACCTGAATGCGCCTCTCTGGACATACGGTTGGGGTATCGGTACTTCGCGTGCCGTTGCTCGCAAAACAGCCCTCGATTTTGAAGGAGTAT
>CAZFTY010000254.1:0-4338 GCA_964521835.1 uncultured Microbacter sp. | reverse complement strand
GATGACCGGCGAGATGACCCTGAGAGGCAAAGTGTTGCCGGTCGGCGGCATCAAGGAAAAGATTCTTGCAGCCAAACGCGCCAACATAAAAGAGATTATTTTGTGTGAAGATAACCGGAAAGACATCGAAGAGATCAAACCGGCCTATCTGAAAGGGCTTACTTTTCACTATGTCACAGACATAAAAGAGGTGCTTGACATCGCACTATTGAAGAAATAATGAAGAAACGGCGTTTATCGGACAAAACACTTTGATTTCGCCTTTTCGTAACGTATCTTTGTATAAACATCCACGCAGGTTGTATCTCAGCGCATGAGGTTCGCCTCATGGATGTTTTTTGTTTTTCAATATATAAATCAATTAACTATGTCATCTATAAAAAAAGTTCATGCACGGCAAATTTTAGATTCGAGAGGGAATCCGACCGTGGAAGTGGAAGTTACTACCGATGAAGGTATCGTTGGACGCGCAGCCGTCCCATCCGGCGCATCGACCGGAGTCCACGAAGCCGTAGAGCTCCGCGACGGAGATAAATCCAAATACCTGGGCAAAGGCGTTTTGAAAGCCGTTAATAATGTCAATACCGTTATCGCTCCTGCGCTTGAAGGTCATTCGGTGCTCGATCAGCGTGGCATCGACAATGCAATGCTGGTGCTCGACGGCACAGAAAACAAAGGTAAGCTGGGCGCGAATGCCATTCTGGGCGTTTCGCTGGCAGCCGCTCATGCCGGAGCCGCCGTTACCAAACAACCGCTTTTCCGTTATGTGGGAGGCGTTAATGCAAACACACTGCCTATTCCTATGATGAACATCCTCAACGGAGGTTCACATGCCGATAACTCTATCGACTTTCAGGAATTTATGATTATGCCGGTGGGTGCCAGCCGCTTCAGCGAAGCGCTCCGCATGGGTTCCGAAGTATTTCACCACCTGAAAGATGTATTGAAAAAACAGGGCTATTCGACCAACGTGGGCGATGAAGGCGGTTTTGCGCCAAACCTGAAATCGAACGAAGAGGCGGTTACTGTTATCCTGCAAGCTATCGAAAAAGCCGGTTACCGTCCGGGCGAAGATATCTGCATCGGCCTCGACCCCGCTTCGTCAGAATACTACATTCCGGAAGAAAAGGTTTACCATCTTCACAAATCGTCGGGAGAGAAACTGACCGCCGAACAGATGGTGGCTTACTGGAAAGAGTGGACTTCAAAATATCCGATTATCTCTATCGAAGACGGAATGGCCGAAGACGACTGGAGCGGTTGGAAATTACTGACTGATACGATCGGCGATCATGTACAGCTGGTGGGTGACGACCTGTTCGTGACAAACGTAAAACGACTCCGGATGGGTATCGAACGCAAGGTTGCGAATTCCATCCTCGTGAAAGTAAATCAGATCGGTTCGCTTTCGGAAACCATTGATTCTGTGAACTTAGCACAGATAAACAGTATGACCACAATAATGAGCCACCGTTCGGGTGAAACGGAAGACAGTACCATTGCCGATTTGGCTGTGGCACTGAATACCGGGCTTATCAAAACCGGTTCGGCATCGCGTAGTGACCGGATCGCTAAATACAATCAGCTGCTCCGCATCGAAGAGGCTTTGGGCGACCAGGCTATCTACTGGGGAAAAAGCTACAAGTACGCGAAATAAATTGTAATTTTCTTTTCTCATAATGTGTATCGGGGATACTGTGAAGTTTCCCCGATATTTTTTTATTTTTGCCAATAAAATTCATCCGAAATGACTGTCAAACGATTTCTCTCCATTTTCCTTCTAATCAGTTTCTTTGCCGCAAATCTATACGCTAAAACCGGATACGAAATAAAGATTAAAGTCGCCGGATTGAAAGATTCGACGGTGGTATTGGCACATTATTTTGCCAAAGAGACGCTGACCTTTATCAAAGACGATTCTACCAAACTGAATAAAAACGGAGAAGCTGTGTTTGCAAACACCAAGCCATTGGCCGGAGGGATGTATATTGTCATACTTCCACAGAAAAAATATTTTGACCTGCTCATTGGCGACAACCAGCAATTCAGTGTAGAAGCCGATACGGCCAATCTACAAAAGGATGTCCGGTTCAAAGATTCGGAAGAGAATAACCTGTTTTACCAATACCGCAATTTGCTTTCGGATAAATCGGCTCAAATGAAGAGGCTGGGCGAACGGTTCGCAAAGGCCGACCCGACCCAGAAAGAGGCCATAAACAAAGAGCGGAACGCAATCAACAACGAGGTTAAAACCTACATCTGTCAATCGATAGACCGGAACAAGGGGCGTTTCTTCTCAACCTGGTTACAGGCATTGCAGGAGATCGATATTCCACCGTTACCCCGCGATGCCAAAGGGAATGTAACCGATTCGACATTCCAGTACAAATACTGGCACCGCCACTTTTTCGACAACTTCGATCTGGCCGATGTGCGCCTGCTGCATACCCCCTTCTACGAACGTAAAGTGATAGATTACATCGACAAGGCGGCCGTTCAGCACCCCGACTCAATCGAAAAAGAGACTGATCTGCTGATGTCGAAAACAGGCAAAAACGAAGAGGTACAGCGTTATATGCTTGGCACCCTCTACAACCACCTGGCAGATAAAGCCAACCAATATGTGGGCATGGACGGCCCTTTCTGCTATTTTGTCGAAAAATATTATCTGCCGCAGGCTACATGGATCGATACTAAATTCAGGGAGGATCTGGTAAAAAATATTGCCCGTATAAAGCCCAATCTGGTTGGAAAAGAGGCACCCGACTTGTCGCTGGCTGAAATCCCCGTCGACCATTTTCTGACTGCAAAAACCGACTCGGTTGCCCGCAAGAGCCTTCAAATAGGACGATTAATTAAATTGCAGGATATTAAGGCCCGGTTTACCGTGCTGGTATTCTGGGAGGTCGATTGCGGCCATTGCCAAAAAGAGATTCCCCTGCTCTACGACTCCATTTATCCGATAATAAAGAGCAAAGGAGCTGAAATTGTGGCCATCCACATGCTCACCGGAGTGGAAGCCAAGGGGAAATGGGTTGATTTTGTGAACGAGCATAAACTTTACAACTGGATCAACGCTACCCCTGTGGAGTACTCATACAAAGAGAGCTACAACGTTATCTCTACCCCCACCGTTTATCTGCTGGATGAGAACAAACGGATTCTTTCCAAGCGGATAGGTATCAAACAGTTGCCACAGGTAATCGAGTACGCGTTACGACAAAAGCTATAGATTGCCTCCACAATTCCGAGGACAAATCATATCCACCCCGGAATCGTAGCAATATCCTCTTCAAAACGTAATAACTTCGCAATAGCTCTTCCCTATTTTTGCATGTGTAAAAGAGCAGGTTGAATCCGTTCAGGCTGCTTAAAACAAACACACATGCCCGACGATTTAGTATTTTACATCAGTCACTACGGCTATCTGGCTATTTTTCTTTGCATCTTTTTGCAGGAAGTCGGGGCTCCGACACCGCTTCCCAATGAGCTCATACTTCTGTTTACCGGTTATCTGGCTTTCACCGGAGTGCTCCATACCGCGCTTGTCATCGTTACCGTCGTATGTGGCGATTTACTGGCAGCCACCATCCTCTACACTGTTTTTCACTTTTTCGGTAACTACCTGCTCAGTTCAAAATCGAGGTGGATTCCCATATCGCAGCAAAGCATACGACATCAATCGCAAAAAATAGCCCGTCATGGATTCAGGGGAATCGTTATCGGACGTTTATCTCCTTTTATCCGGGGCTATGTAGCTGCTATTTGCGGTTTGTTGCACATCAACCCCAGACGTTACGCCGTCTCGATTTTGATAACCTCCATTCTGTGGGGCGCCATCTACATCACAACAGGGTATTTGCTCGGACCGTATTGGGAATATGTCAATGCACATATTGAGAGCTTCAAATATATACTGATTAGCATTCCTTTAGCCATCATTATCGTATTATCCGTCCGGTTTATTTACAATTTGATAAGTCGCAAGCACATAACAAATTCTTTATAACCAGACCAACGCACATAAAACGCATTTGAATAGTTACGCATAACAACCATTTTATAAATATTGTAGCAAAATGAAAGTACACGTAGTATCCGAAACCGCTTACATGATTAAAGGCAATGGAGTACACACCGCATTTGTCGATCATGTAGAACTCCTCAAAACAAAACAGGATGTTGAAACGGTAGTAAACAACGAAGAGAGAGGCGATGTGATGCACAGTCACACATACGGCCCTTTTTATTTCTGGAAAGGTCTCCGGTACCGACATAAACGGGTATTCACCGCCCACGTCATCCCCGACTCTATCAAGGGTTCGCTGCCTGCATGGA
>CAZFTY010000253.1:0-4358 GCA_964521835.1 uncultured Microbacter sp. | reverse complement strand
CGGCTATACGTGATGGCGTTCATCAAATGATCCGTCCGGTGGTGATGACAGCGCTGATGGCAGCCATCGGTCTGCTTCCAGCAGCATTGTCGCATGGCATCGGTTCCGAAAGCGCTCAACCGCTGGCACGGGTAGTAATCGGAGGTATCCTTTGCGCCATGTTCTTCTCGTTACTCGTCTTTCCACTTATCTTCTCGCTCGCCTATCGCAATGTCGATAAGTTTCATCACAAAAAGCTGTGGGATGATGTAACACACGAAGCCGAATAAAACCGGCTGCTCTATCCGAAAGGCTGACACAAAGTACATTCTGTCAGCCTTTCGGATTATGATGCAAAAACGAGACAAGAAAAACAGCAATGCCTCTTTTCCGACTTAATTTTGTAGCAACGTAACGATCCGTTTCACGCGCCTCTATTGCTTTATTCAATAAACAACACACGTATGATTAAAAATCTGCTTATCATCCTGTTCCTCTTTTCAGCGTTTACTCTTATTGCCCAAACAACCGATTCGTTGAAAACCGAGCGTCTCTCGGTTCATTTCCAGTCGACGGTCATTCGGCAGATGAAACCCGCTTTCCATGCGGCATATTCCGGCAGCAACAGCCTATCGACCCGTTCAGATGCTCAAACGTCACTCACCTCCACACTCTTTTTAGGCTTACGTTTATGGAACAATGCAGCTCTCTGTTTCAACCCCGAACTGAGTGGCGGATCGGGATTAAGCGGAGCATTGGGAGTGGCCGACGCGTTGAATGGTGAAACCTACCGCATCGGGAATCCGGCTCCGCAACTATCGGTTGCCCGCCTCTATTTCCGGCATCTTTTTGCACTGTCGGGCAGACAAAAGCATCAGGAGAGCGATTTCAACCAGATAGAGGGTTATGCTCCGGAACACTACATGGCAATTACTGTCGGGAAGTTTGCTATCTCCGATTTTTTCGACAGCAACACATTCAGTCACGATCCACGCACACAGTTTATGGCATGGTCGCTGATGGACAACGGTGCCTGGGACTATCCTGCCAACACGCATGGTTATACCGAAAGTATGCTGCTGGAATATGTCTCATCCACGCACGAACTGCGTTATGCCGCTTCGTTGCTTCCGAAGCTCCCCAATGGAGAAGAGATGAACTGGAATATCGGCAAAGCACTATCGCACAGCCTCGAATACACCCATAAACATACGATAGCCGGCCAAAAGGGGGCAATACGTCTATTGGGCTATTTCTCCACTGCCAATATGGGAAGCTACCGGCAAAGCCTTGCCCATCCGTCCGACATCGCCGCAACCCGTGTGTACGGACACACCAAATACGGCTTCGGCATCAATGCCGAGCAGAACCTTACCGAAGATCTGGGCTGTTTTATGCGTGCAGGATGGAACGACGGACATAACGAAACCTGGGTATTTACCGAAATAGACCGGACGTTAAGTGGCGGGTTGGTGCTGACAGGAAAACGCTGGAAACGCAGCAACGACAACATCGGACTGGCGTATGTCATTTCGGGACTCTCGCAAGATCACCGCGACTTCCTCCGGGCCGGTGGCAACGGCTTTATTCTCGGCGACGGCACATTGCGCTATGCACCCGAACAACTGGCCGAACTCTACTATTTGTCCGAACTGAAAAAAGATATGCTCTACCTTACTGCAGCCTATCAGTTACTTGTCAATCCCGGATATAACAAAGACCGCAGCGGGCCGGTCAATATTTTTTCTCTCCGTTTGCACGTACGGATATAAATAATCTTCTCAAAAAGGCATTTTTTACGATGCTTTTCTGAGAAGATTACGACTGTTTTACAAACCCGGAAATACCGTTTCGGGTAGCAAGAAACACGATGTTTATTCTGTGAATCCCTTTTCGCGCATAATATCGGCAGCTGCGAACAGCGCCATTCCGGTTTTCATTCGTCGGAAACCGATCTTTTCGTAGAATAACTCTTTTCCGGGTGCCGCATACAAAATGATATTACAACCGGGAGTTGTCTGCACCAAATGTTCGACAATACGTTTGCCGATACCCTGCCCCTGATACTCCGGCAAAACTGCCACATCGTAAATAGCCGCCTGATACTCTCCGTCGGAGAGCATGCGCCCAAAAGCGATCAACGATTCATTATCAAAGACAAAGATAACAGCCTGGCTTTTTTCAAAAGCCCGTTGATGTATCTCGCCCGAACGGTAAGCCATCCCTGCTTTTTGTAGTATGTTGGCAACCTCGTTCCAATCGATGCCAACCGTATCGGATTGTATTCTAACCTCCATGGAGACAAAAAAATTAGTGTTGTAATAGTTCCGTCGATACATCCGTTCCGAAGAGAGAGCCCTTCATCCGGATGAATCAATCTTTTTCGTACTGAACCTGCTTTATTTTTGGGGTGTTAACGTCACCATATAGACGCTGTTTTCCATCATCGGCAATGTAGTGGAAAACTCACCTTTTATGCTCACTTCCGATTCCGACTCCGGTTTTCCGGACGACAACCTCTTTAGGTCGGCCACCTCTTCCCTGCTCAAATCGACAGGGCGACCCATTTCTAAATATTTGGAATAGGGATCGTTGTGATGATATCCAATGCGGTAAATCGTCACTTTGTATTTCCCTGCCGGCACATTGGTCAGCTTTATAGCGACAGGAGATTTCTCTTTTGGGATCAGCGGTTTGGTAAAGAATTCCTGATCGCTCGGTTGTCCCTCTACCCGTCCTTTTATCGGATGGGTCAAATCCCAGAACAGCACCTGATAGCCGTTTTTCGCATCTTTACAGACGTACGAAGCCGAATCGGACGACTTGATTTCGGTTGCGCCCAGATGAGCGAGGCACCAGTAAGCCCAGTAAGCCGACTTCTTGATTCCCTGATAATTGACGATACCGAAACCTCCATGAAATGGCCGCCAGCCCGGTCCGTTCTCTTCAAACACATCGGTAAATGTCCAGTAACTCATGCTACCCATCTGCTCGGTATTGCGCAGTTGTTGCAAAATATAGGGAGCCGAAAAATAGGAATCGTGAATAGGATCCCGAGACGAGTAGGAAGAGCTCCACTCGGTAATATAAATGGGAAGCGTGGGTTTAACCGAATTCTTCACAATAGCAATGCCCTCATTGGCACCTTTTGAAACTGCATTAAGATTGCTGCTCAAATACAACAGGCTTTCACCCGTTTCATCCACTCCGGTGGGGCCTCCGGCCAATCCGTAGGGGTGATAACTGAGAAAGTCCAGCGGAAGGTGTTTGCTTGCCGAAAGATCGATAAGCTCTTTAAACCAGCCGGGACCGGCAGGGCCGCCGATAACATACGATGGATCGACAGCTGCAATGGCTTTGGAGGTGTGTTCGTAGAGTTCCATGTAAGCCTCTTTGGCCGATTTACCGGTAGGCGGTTGGAAAAAGATACTCAATTGCGGTTCGTTCCATATTTCGAAACGCCATTTCTTTACCTCTTCCGATCCGTAACGTTTGGTCCAGTGCCGCACTAACGCCGTAATCAGGTTGTCCCATTTGGTATAATCCTTGGGAGTAGATACGTTGGCATTCCACCAGAAGATGGTGCGGTCGCCGGCAGCCAGTGCTTTGGGCATAAACCCTACTTCCACAAACGGGCGTACACCTATCGATAACAGATAGTCATACACATCGTCAATGTATTGCCAGTTGTAGCGGGGATTACCCTCTTGATCTTCTGAATAGACACCCAGTTCGTCGTGAAGCAGTCCGTGTGCCCGAAGGTATTTAAAACCCAACTCTTTTTTACACATTTCGAGTTGGCGACGCCATCCGTCGCGCAGACCCTCGCCTACCCTTCCGGCACCTACGCAATCCTGCCACACCATCGAACGGGTACCTTTCACCTGTTTCAGATCGGCCTGTATTACCCGTTCATCCCGGGCAAAAAGGGCACCCGTAACGAATACGAGCATCAGCGGAAGCAAAATAATGACTTTTTTCATAGTTATAGTTCAAATAGTATTTGTATCGGTTATGTCTGTATCGAAAGATTATTTATAACGCCGCTCCTCGGAGCAGTAACAAGGGCCATCCATCAAACCACGGCAGATTAAGTCTTCCTCCCGATAGCTATCGGGATTAAAGAGAAGTGTCAGCAGGACGATGGGTTAGAAATACTCCTATTGCTTCTTCTCTTTGCCGGATCGCAGATCCTTATACTCCATTCCGTCGTCGGATTGCAAATCCGACGTGACAGAAAAACAATGTACTGTGACCGCTCTGCCTATTATCAAAAAGCTATAAAAGCCACTGTAAAACGTTTGAAAATAAATATTCATTTGTATTGGCTTTTTTGGCGATTAGTTATAAAAGCAATCAATTCAATAATAAAAACTATA